>JAFDFT010000572.1 GCA_019309685.1 Deltaproteobacteria bacterium | reverse complement strand
GTCTTGAGAGGCGGGGATATTACCGGGAAGCAGGTACTGGTCTTAGGGGCAGGAAACATTGGAAATCTGACCGCTCAAGCAGCGAAAGCCCTGGGGGCAAAAGCGGTGATGATTACCGATCTCAGCGATTACAAGTTGAACAAGGCTGAAACCTGTGGGATTGACTATCTGGTGAACACTGGAGAAGAGGATCTGGTAGCAGCCATTACTACTTACTTTGGCCT
Source organism: Deltaproteobacteria bacterium (assembly GCA_019309685.1). Taxonomy (GTDB): domain Bacteria; phylum Desulfobacterota; class Desulfobacteria; order Desulfobacterales; family JAABPS01; genus JAABPS01. The sequence goes on along the minus strand of JAFDFT010000572.1, from coordinate 2,115 downwards.
CGATAAAGCTGACCTGATCCTCGAGTGTGTGGGAGCTCAAGTCACCATTGATCAAGCAGTGGAAAACGCCCGTAAGGGTACCACGATTGTGGTTGTGGGTGTATTTGGAGAGAACCCGACTGTCAACCTCGGTTTTGTACAGGATCGGGAGTTGAACATGGTGGGCACCTTAATGTACCAGAAACAAGATTTTGAAAAAGCGATTGAACTGATTGCTTCAGGGAATATGCGTCTGGACGATCTGATCACACACCGCTTCACGTTTGAACAATATCTGGATGCCTATCACTTGATCGAAGAATCGAACGGCGAATATATGAAAGTAATGATCGAGCTCTAATGCGATTATCTTCAAGATTGAACGCAAGTATCCTTAGGAATAAAAATAAGTCAAATGAAAATATATGTCACTAAATGGTTTCTCATCAGTTAGCTTGAAAGGAAAATCATGAGTATCGTGGTATTCGGCAGTATCAATATGGATCTGGTCGTTCGCACGCCCTATCTCCCAGCGCCAGGTGAAACACTGATTGGACGCAGCTTTGAAACCTTTCCTGGTGGAAAGGGTGCCAATCAGGCAGTGGGCTGCGCCAAGTTGGGAGCAAAGACCTTAATGGTTGGCCAGGTTGGAAGCGATGAGTTTGCCTCTAAATTATTGGCGAGCCTGAATGAAAGCGGTGTCGATACCCGTTATGTAGAAAAGAATACCCAAACATCATCCGGAGTGGCCTTAATCGCCGTGGATGATACAGCTGAAAACAATATCATCGTTGTGCCTGGAGCCAATGGGAAGGTTGCTGAATCTGACTTGGATCGTTTAGCAAAGGCATTGGATTCAGCAGAAATTCTATTGCTGCAGCTTGAAATACCAATGCCCGTGGTAGTTGCGGCTGCCAGGCTGGCTCAGCGGATGGGCGTTAGAGTGATCCTAGACCCCGCTCCTGCGGTTCACTTACCAGATAATTTATTGGCTTCAGTTGATATCCTGACCCCTAATGAAACGGAAACCAGTATTCTGGTCAATCGAAAACTATTTACAGAAGAGGATTATTTCCAGGCGGGTCATGCATTAAGAAGTGTGGGAGTAAAAAATGTCATTATCAAACTAGGGGAAAAGGGGGCTTTATTAATCACTGAGAAAGATACGACTCACTTCGAGAGTTTTAAGGTTAAAGCGGTGGATACCGTAGCCGCAGGTGATGCCTTTAATGCTGCCCTTGCTGCAGGGTTGTCCACTGGAATGCCGCTTGAAAAAGCGATACAATGGGGAATGGCTGGAGGAGCCGTATCTGTTACCCGACCGGGGGCGCAGCCTTCCATGGCTGATAAGACTGAATTATTGGCAATGTTAAATTCAAATCAGATTGGATAAGAAAATGAAAATCCCTCACGACTATGTGGAAAGAGTATACGCTGGCATATTAGGAAAAATCATCGGGGTTTATGTGGGCAGACCCATTGAAGGCTTGCCATATGAACGTATCATGGAACGGTTTGGTGAAATCGAATATTATGTAAACGATAAATTGGATGACCAAAGCCCCATTGTTGTGACCGATGATGATATTACCGGGACATTCACTTTCTTACGTGCCCTTGAAGATTATGGGAACTGTGCTGATATCACTGCGAGACAAATTGGCCAATCTTGGCTAAATTATATTGTCGAAAATAAAGCCATCTTATGGTGGGGTGGTTTGGGGAACTCCACTGAGCATACTGCCTTTATTCGTTTAAAGAATGGTATTCCGGCACCTAAATCTGGATCGATGGATTTAAACGGAAAAATAATTGCTGAACAAATTGGTGCTCAAATTTTTATTGACGGTTGGGCCATGGTGGCACCGGGCAATCCCGCATTAGCAGCAAAATTTGCCGGAAAAGCAGCCAGCGTTAGTCATGATGGAGAAGCCATCTTTGCCTCACAATTGTTGGCAGCCATGGAAGCGGCTGCCTTCGTTGAGCAAGATATGAAGACAATTCTGGACATTGGTCTTTCATTTATTCCGCAGGATTCCGTTATCGCGAGAATGATTGCTGATATTCGGGAAATTCACGCCAAAGAACCCGACTGGCATAAAGGCTTTCTAGAAATGAAGAAAACCTATAATTATG
>JAFDFT010000124.1 GCA_019309685.1 Deltaproteobacteria bacterium | reverse complement strand
ATGGTCTTATGGACATTATTCATGGCGGCCGGGCTACTGGACTCAGATGCGGCCGGATTGGGTGTGGGTTCCAGCGTATTATGTATGGACACCGCATGGATATATTTATGCCGGAGGATATTGGGATTACCCGATCGTACGGCGAGGTATTTTATTTGCGCCTGTATATTTTCATCCGCATTTTATTCATCGGGTTGTTTTTTCTTTCAGGCCCGGGTTTGTCATTGGCTTAAATGTATTTTCAGATAACCTTTTTATTCGGCCGAAATACAGGCATTATTATTTTGGTAATTACTACGCGCCAAAATATCACAAAAGAGGTATCTATCCATGGTTTTCACAGCACACACGGAAAAATGGGCATGATCCGATTTACGCGCATCAGCGATGGAAGAAGCGCCGGAACAATCGCGGTTGGGAGACAAACCTGCATACCAATTTCAAGAAACGGCGCGATCAGGAAAATAAGCGGCAACCAAATATTGAGCGCGGAAAGAAGAAAAATAAGCATAAGAGCAACAATTCAATCGTAAAGTTTAAAGGCAAAGATCGGACGTTTAAACATGTAGAAAATAATAAAGAAAAAGTTTTTCGCGCCAAAGAGCTGAATAAGAAAAAAGATTATGGAAAACATAATGCGCCGAAGATTAAACGTCATCAAAAGGAAATTTACCCCAAAAAAATAGATAAGCCGTCACGCAAAATAGTTAAGAGACCAAAACCAACAAGAGTGAATCCACCGAGGAATTCAGTTGCGGATAAAAAGATCAAAAACCATGACAGAAGGGCACCCTCTTACAGAAACCATAAAGCACCTAGACCAGAACCTGAGACTGTGACTGCTCGGAACACGTCCAATAAAAAATATTTAAAAAACAAAAATTACCGGGAAGTGAATAAAAGTCAGGAACCGGAGATTGTGGAGCAGAACCGAAAGAATACAGGACAGGGTTCAGAGTACCAAGGCAATCATCAGATCAATACAAAAGGTAAAAAGGCTTACGGTCAGGGAAGGTATTCAAGGCATTCAAACCGGGGGAGAAATGAGCAATGGTTGCTCAATGGCAAAGGTCTCAATAATTGAACGAATTATCAATATGTAAAGGAGTTCATAGGCGCTCTTTTAATTTGATTATAGATGAAGGGGCTCGGATGCATAATCCCATATAAACAGAGACCAAATTAAAACTATTTAATACAGTCCAGGTATTGTCTTTGGACTTCCAGCATTGTGTCGAGAAGCGCTTCAAATGATTGGAGGATAACGGGTGAACCTGAGATCTTGACTATATAACAGAGACAGTGATTTTCTATTTATTTAAAATTTCAATAATATTTTGTGAAAGCCTTCCAAGATAATAGGGTTTCTGGATAAACCCGTTGCATCCCTTATCTAATATTTCTGTAGCCATACCGTTTATACTATACCCGCTTGAAAGTAGGACCTTTACATCCGGGTTGATTTCTTTCAACCGGTCATAAATCTCTCCCCCATTCATCTCTGGCAAGATCATATCAAGAATAACCAGGTCAATCGTTTCGCTGTTTTCACGATAAACATCAATCGCTTCTTTTCCGCTCTGTGCCAACAGAACCTTATATCCTAAGGCTAAAAGCATTTCTCCGCCTGCTTCTATAATCCTTTCTTCATCATCAACAAATAAAATTGTATCAAAGCCTTTTTTCGCTTTATCCAGTATTTTCACATCATCAACGATGTGCTTTTCAGAAGTGGGAAGATAAATGTTAAAAGTAGAGCCAATGCCTTTTTCGCTGTAGACATTTATAATGCCGTTATGATTCTTTACTATTCCGTATGCAGAGGCAAGTCCCAAACCCGAGCCATAGTCCATTCCCTTGGTTGTAAAGAAGGGATCAAATATCCTTTCCATTGTAGGCCGATCCATGCCAATGCCTGTATCCGTAACTGAAACCTTCACATATTTACCCGGTTGGACGCGATATGGTTTGACATAATTCTCATCGAGTATCATATTTGATGTTTCGATATACAGTCTACCTCCCTTAGGCATGGCTTGCCACGCATTGATAAATAGATTCAGAAGCACCTGTTCAATCTGATTACTGTCGACTTCAACTGTCCATACATCATTTTGATACTTTTCATGAATGTTGATCTCCTTTTTAGTGGCCATAAACATCTTAATAGAATTTGCGGTCAGCGTATTTAAGTCTAAGGGCTTAACATCAAATTTGCCTGTTCTGGCGAAACCTAAAAGCTGTTTGGTTGTATTTGAGCCACTGTGAATAAACTGTTCAATACTTTTTAGCTGATCATAGAAAGGATGGTCTGCATCGAGATCATGAAGCATTACTGAAGTTTTACCCACTATACTCATGAGAAGGTTGTTGAAGTCATGCGCAATTCCTCCTGCCAGCGTACCTATTGCCTCCATCTTCTGGGCATGTTGAAGTTGAGTTTCAAGCTTCTTACGCTGTGTAATGTCTCTGGTTACGCCCAGTACCTCGATTGGATGTCCTTCAGCATTACGAATAAGCCGAATGGAAACCTCTGTCCAAATGGTTGTGCCGTTCTTGTGATGCTGCTCCAATTCAAGCATACGAGATCTCATGGGATCGGCACCCTGGCTTTCTTTTTCCAACTCTTCATTCACTGCTTTTTTTACAATTTCCATTGAGGGTGGGGTCAAGACATCCCGCAATCTTAACCCTGTGGATTCATCGACACTATAACCGGTAATTCTAATTACTGAAGGGCTGATATAGGAAAATTTCATAGACTGCAAATCCAAGACCCAAATGTTGTCTGATATATTGTCTGCCAGCAGACGGTATTTCTCCTCACTTTCCCCCAACGCTTCTTCAGCTTTAATGCGTTCAGTGCCATCACGAACAATACCGCGAAATCCAACAGGGTCTCCGTATGGATCCTTCATTAGGGAGACCGATAACTCAAGGTACATCTTTCTTATTCCTTCTTTTTCTTTCGTGAAAAATTCAAAACTTTCTATTTTAGCAGGTTTCCCTGTCTTATAGATATTATTAAAAGTATCAAATATTTTTTTTGCTGTTTCAGGAGTATTAAATTCCCGGTTTTCTCTGTATAATAATTCTTCCCTTGAAAAATTTACCATTTCACACAACTTATCGGATACAAATGTAAATGTTCCAGTAAGATCGGTTTCATAATATCCTTCTTCAATACCTTCCAAAATAGCTCTATATTTTGTTTCACTTCCCCTAAGCATATCTTCAGATCGCTTTCGGTCAGTAATATCATTTCCGTAAACGGCTAAATATTCCATGTTTCCCTGATTGTTAAAAACCGGAGATATGGTATTGTAGTAATATCTGTCACCCACCTGGTCTTCAAAACTAATTGGATTGCCTGATTGTATTACTTCTATGCCTTTTTTCTGTCTGTTTTTACTCACATCAGATGGAAAATACTCACGTAATGTTGTGCCGATTATCTCTTCCGGTGTTTTCCCTAAACGCATTGCACCACTCTCATTTGAAGCAATGATCTTCCCAGATAAATCGATAAGAAAAATTCCGTAAGGAGCGGCTTTAATAAGTTCTCTAAATTTAGAAGCTTCATCAGTTTGTTTAAGCATTTCAGCTTCCTTTTTTAGCACTTTGCCTTTTTCTTTCAATTTTATCTGGATTTGTTTTGGAGCCATTTAAAGCATCTCCATTATGTCTTGTAAGGTTGCTTTTAATACCTGAATCTTGCATGAAAATTGGTGAGAATCTTTTTCGATGAGTTATAATAATAGTTCCGTTAATATTTTAAAATTGAAACATTATACCCATGCGAAATCCCGCTTGCGGGGCATATGGAAGCCTTCCGTGAAAAATTCAGGTAACAGCCTTCGATCTTGCTATATTATCCGCCAATCGAAGACATATTTCCTTTTACAGCTATGGATTGGTTTACAGCGACCTTATGCTTAAATGGTTTGTGGCTGGCGGCTTTTAAAAATATATTGGCCAGTTCATTGTCAGAACATCCTTTTCTCAGAGGTGTGATAAGGTCTTGATGATAATCCGCTAAAAGACAGGATCTGAGCTGGCCGCTGGCCGTTAACCGTAATCGGTTGCATGTTTCGCAGAAATGGTGGCTGATGGAACTGATGATGCCAATCTCGCCTAAAGCGCCTTCGAATTTAAAGCGTTTTGCCGGTCCGTCATTTGTTTCATTGGCAATGGGATTTAGTTTACCAAGAGATTCAATTCGCTTCAATATTTCCGGTGCAAGCAACGGGCTTTCATTTTTAATAAAGCGAGATCCGATCGGCATATATTCTATAAACCGTATGTGAAAGGGATGGGAAAAAGATAATCGAGCGATATCTTTGAGTTCATCGTCGTTGATGCCATTTAGCGCCACTACGTTGAGTTTTATGGGATATAGGCCGGCTTCTTGTGCTAACTCTATTCCTTCCCATGTTTGAAGAAAAGAATCCCGGCCCGTTATCTCTTTATATTTTTTTCTTTTCAGAGTATCCAGACTTACATTAATTCTTTTAATCCCAGCTGATTTTAGTTTTTCGATATTGTCTTTCAATAGAGCGCCGTTTGTTGTCAAGGATACATCCTGGATTCCTTTAATCTTAATTAATTTCTCCAGGAAATCATACACACCTTTTCGAACGAGCGGCTCTCCTCCTGTCACACGTACTTTGGAAATGCCCAAATTGACGCCCACTTTAATGATGCGAAGGATCTCTTCATAGCGTAATATGTGATCATGAGGCAGCTTCGGATTGAGATTATCAGGATTACAATATATGCATTTGAGGTTACAGCGGTCTGTGATGGATACGCGAAGGTAGCTAAGGAGCCGATTATGATTATCTATTATTTTACCATCATTCAAATTAATTTTTTCCTTTTGCAGATGTTTAAAAACGTTAAATTATTTATTATGAAATTTCTCTTGATATTTTTCAATCTCTATCATGGGAGGCCTTTCAATGCCTTCAAGATTATAGAAATCTGGATTGTAATTATCTCCGATAAGATTATATTGGATCATTTGATTAAAAATCTGCTCTTTGATCTCAATTTTGCCGAGCTTTTCAATACGTTTGAGAAATGTTTTCATTATACAAAATGACATCCTTCCAAGTGCCTTGGTATCCTGGTTTCTGTGAATCCGTTTTTCGAGATCGACCTGAGCAATAACATCAAGGCCCCATTTTTGGCATATATCAATAATCAGACTTGTTTCAACGCCGTATCCAATGGGGAAGGGGATTTTTTCAAATATTTCCCTATATCCTGCATATTCACCGGAAAGCGGCTGGATAATTTGCGTTAACTCAGGATAAAATAGAGAGAAAAGAGGCCTGATTACAAGCTCGGTGACCCTTCCTCCCCCTGTCGGCCGTGATCTGTTTTTACCTATGGCAAGCGGTCTGTCATAAAAGCCTTTGGTATATTTTATGTTATCATATAGCAGGAGCGGGCCAATCAGTCCATAGGCAAACCTGTGATGAATATTTTTGATATCAGCGTCAATGTAGATAATGATATCGCCTTTGGTGATGTATAAGGCCTTCCAAAGGTTTTCACCTTTTCCAACGAATGATTGAAGCTCAGGAAGAATATCGGATGAATTATAAACTTCAGCACCATATGTTCTGGCAATTTCCTTTGTATTGTCTTTTGAGCCGGAGTCGACAACAACGATTTCATCCAGCAGCGGATAGCGAGACATCAGCTCAGATTTCATGATCAGAATTTCTTTTGCTATAGTGGCTTCCTCATTTAATGTAGGAAGGCATAGCGAAATAGTGAGGTTCTTTTTCTCCTTCTCCTCAACAAGTTGGCCGAGGTCATGGAATTGGGAATAATGAAATGTGTTGTTATTTAGCCAGTTACTATTCATCGCAAATACCTGAATCAATTGCCATGATGACACCTATTAACTGCGCAATCCCTTTAAAAATAGGTTCGATTTCTATGGTGGCATCTTCCAGATAATAATTTTTCCCATGCGTGACCCCAAGAGTTACCGAAGGAATATTGTTAGAAAGAAAAATCGATAGTTCTGCTTCCGTAGGTTCGCTTACCGGTGTCAATTGAAGCTTTCTCATAACCTCGGCCGTGCTTTTTACCAAGGGATGATTGTATTTTAACCTGGCAGCATTTAGATTACTAATGGTCTTTATTTTTAAATATACATCATCCTCATGGCTGATGCCATCGACAATGTCTTTAAAATTATTGTAAATAGATTTTACCAGTTTGTATGAATGGCTTCTTATTTCAAAGTCCAACTTTGCGTTGTAGGCGATGGTGCCATGATTAAATCCACCAGAGATTTTCCCAATTACGATTCGGGTACGAGGCCTCTGAGGAATACGCAATGCTAAAATTTGATTGATAGCTTCGTTTATTACCAGTATCGCATTTGGTTTATATTGGTGCTCTGTTGTTTTATCCCTTGAGATGTTGCATTCGATTTCACCTCTTATCATTCCGTCGGAATAGTAATTGAGCCTTCCAAGCTCACCCCCTTCAAGGCATATGGCTCCTCTTATAGGTGTGGGCCAGGTTTTAATCAAATGCCGAATACCTCTTAAATTGCCTTTTCCAATGGATTGTATCGCGCCTGCAAGTACAATGTCGGATTCAAAGGTGAGGTTTAATTTTTTAAAAATAGCCGGTAGCGAGGCTAAGACGCCAACACTTACAGAATTATCTATAATCCCAGGTCCAGAAATTAAGTTTTCTTTAACTGTATAATGGTGGTCAATATCCTGATTGAAATGCGTGTCAAGGTGAGCAACCACAAAAATCGGCGGTTTTGAATCAGAGGTTCCCCGAATAATTCCGATGGGGTTGCGGTATCCGTCGGTTGTGCATTCGTCCACCTGAAAGTTCGACAGCCTTTCCATGAATACCTGAATACGCTGTTTTTCTTTAAACGTAGGCGCGGGT
>JAFDFT010000571.1 GCA_019309685.1 Deltaproteobacteria bacterium | reverse complement strand
CTTGCAGGGGTTTTCTTTTATACTATCATTGCTCCTTACTATGCTGATTCAGGCGTTGCTGTATCACCGGACTGGATGCTCGGTATTCTATTTGGTGCTGGCGGGTTTGCAGGAATGTACTGTGGGGCAAGACTTCAAAAATTTATGCCCGAAAGGCTCATTAAGGTAATTCTTGCCAGCCTCATTTTATTTATTTCTATCCGTTATACTTTGATTATATTCAAGTTCTAATCCATGCCCTCATAACTCTTCCGGTGTAAATGCTACCACATCGTCTATGATGGTTGTGTCTGCAAATAACATGACAAGCCTGTCAATACCCAAAGCATTCCCAGACGCTTCAGGCATATCGTTGAGTGCCTTTAAAAACTTTTCCGGCATGGGATAAATACTTTTATCTGATTTTTTTCGTTCGTTAAGTTCTTCTTCAAACTGTTTTTTTTGTTCATCAGGATCTGTTATTTCTGAAAATGCGTTGCAAATTTCTATTCCCTGAATATACAGTTCAAATCTTTCGGCCATGGAAGGTTTTTGAGGCTTTAATTTAGAGAAAGCTCTTTGGGATGCAGGATAATTAAAAAGAAACAAGGGCCTGCCGATACCCAGATAGGGCTCTATTTCAAATGCGATGGTTTCGTCAAAACAATTTTGGCTAAGGGCCTTTTTCAGCGATGTAGAGGCATATGTATTAAACGCTTCTTCCACAGATATCCGGGTCCATGAATTTTTCAAATCAATTTGTTTGCCTTGATAATCAATGGATTCACCACGACCAATTGTTTGGCCAATATATCGTATAAGCTCCTCGCACTGGTCCATCATTTCAAGGTAAGAAGTATTTGCGGTATACCATTCCAGCAATGTCAGCTCAGGCAGATGCCTGTTGCCTCTTTCTTTTTTGCGAAAAGATTTACAGATTTGGAATATACGGGGATATCCCGCGCAAAGAAGCCTTTTCATGCATAGTTCAGGAGAGGTTTGTAAAAACCATTCTTCAGAAGCGATGGCATCAATATTGGCTTCCGGAGCGGGTGCTGGAATACGAAGCGGTGTTTCAACTTCCAAAAAATTATTATCGATAAAAAAACGTCTAATAGCCTGAATAATTTTCGCCCTTAATTTCAGGTGATGATTTATTTTAGCTTGTCTAAATTCTGCCATACGAGTGATACGTAAATCTATAAGGTAAAGAGTAGATGAGACATGGGGAGGTGGAAGACAATTTATTTCTTTTCAAGATAAGTATCTTCAGTTCTATCCTGAAGAATGATCATGCCATAGGTATTACTGTCCGCTGATTCATACCATTCATAGCCCGTTTCCTTGCATTTGCTGCATGCTTTTAAGGGTATATGTATGGCAAGGATATGGTGGCCCCGGTCTGATGAGGAGTCAATTCGAAGCGTGCCCGCGCAATCATTACAGGGTTGGATCTTTTCTTTTTGTTTCTCACTGATGCCGTCTGTATCATAAAATATCCCGCGCGAACGTTCATCAAAACCATCTGTTCTTTGGATTTGATCTTTTAACGCGTGTCGTCTTTCCCAGTAAGAGAGAACTGTTTCTCCGGTTTTTTCAATCGCGCTGGAAATCTCAGCCGATTGGCGTATTTTTTCCGGATCGTAGTTCGGTTCTTTAACCTTACTATAATCAATACCGGCCATGGCAAGAATAATACCGACATTTACATATGGAAGGGCGCCCTCGATGGAATATCCTCCTTCAAGTACGGCAATGTCAGGCTGCAGTATCGAAGTAAGCGCTGCATATCCCTGGGCAGAAAATTTCATATTGGCCAGCGGGTCTGTAAAATGATTGTCCTGACCTGCCGAGTTGACGATCAGATCCGGCTTGAAATCATCAAGGATCGGCATAATGACATCTTTCATGACATACAAAAAGCCTTCTTCAGACGTATTCGGCGGAAGCGGTATATTAAGGGTAGTGCCTACGGCGTTTGGACCTCCAAGTTCGTTGGTAAATCCAGATCCCGGGTAGAGTGTCCTGCCGTCCTGATGGATGGAGATAAATAGGGTGTTCGGGTCATGCCAGTAAACATCCTGCGTACCGTCTCCATGGTGGACGTCTGTATCGACAATGGCAACCCTGTCTATGTTGTATGCCATGCGCAAATATTCGATCATGATGGCTTCGATATTTATATTGCAAAACCCCCGCGAACCATGAACGACTCTCATGGCATGATGACCGGGCGGACGAACCAGTGCGAATCCCCGTTCGATTTCCTTGGAAAGAACCGCTGAGCCAATTGTTTTGGCCCCTCCGGCGCTAATAAAGTGAGATTCTGTAGTCACTTTCCAGACATCAGGTACACAAAAGTGAAC
>JAFDFT010000123.1 GCA_019309685.1 Deltaproteobacteria bacterium | reverse complement strand
TTGTTCATGGTTAATTCTTTATTTAGGGCGAACACACAGGTTCGCCCCTACGATTAATTATAAAATAATACTGTTTGTTACCGGCCCCGATTACATTATTAAAAATTGTAGGGGCAGACCTATGTGTCTGCTCGGATAAATAGACAAAAAGAGCCATTTCTGTTTGGGAAACATTCAGTGTCCGTCCAGAGATTAGATATTTTGTTCGAGTTCAAGGAAGGCAAAAATTTTAACCGGAGACATGCACGAAGTATTTCGAGGATTAAAATTTGAGCCTGTCGACGATCCCGCTCATCGGGGACACAGAAATCGGGCAAAATAGCAATTTATGGATGGGCACTAAATTTCCCTGCCGGCATTGAACCCCTCATGAACCGCATCAAATGCCAAGGCGATTTGATTGGCATCGCCGATAGCTTCACAGGGGATGCCCAACTTTTCCACTGTTGCCTGAAGCGGATTATAGGACTGCGCCCCAACCGCTAGAACAACCGTATCTGCAGGAATTTCTTCTGTCTTGCCGTCACATTCTATTTTAACAGTGCTGTCCGTTATTTCCAGGGCCTTTGCAGCCACTTTTATGGTTACACCATGACGGGACATATCCTGAAGCATTGTCCATCTAGTGGTCTTGCCAATGTCGGTTCCTACCTTTTCCAGCATTTCAACCAGGACAATCTCCTTGGTTCCCCGAGTGGCCAGCTCGTATAAAAAGTCGTTGTCTTCGGCTTGATTTACCATAAGAAATTTGATGGCTTCCCCCGAGAGTGTCCCTTTTTCAGAAAGAAATAAAGCGGTCTCCACCCCAACGGCACCACCGCCAATAACGACCACGTTTTTACCGGTATGGACTTTGTCTAAAAGCACGTCCCATGACTGAACCACATGCGGCAGGTCCACTCCTGGAATGGATGGCACTACCGGCGCTGCGCCCGTAGCAAGAATCACTGTATCCGGTTTTTCTTTCTCAAGAAGGGTATCATCGACTTCTGTTTTTAACATAACATTCACGCCACTGATATTTACCTGCGTTTCCAGATCTTTTGCCAGTTCGGCAAATTCTTCACGCCCGGGAGGTGCCGCAGCCAGAAAAAGCTGCCCGCCGAGACGGTCATCTTTTTCGCAAATGGTCACTTGATGTCCTTTTTCATTCGCAGCAAGCGCCGCACTCATACCAGCTGGGCCGCCGCCGACGATCATTACTTTTTTAGGTGTGGAGGTCTTTTCGATAATTCTTTCTTTTTCATGCCCGGCCTTTGGATTACAAAGACATTCAACGATTTTCCCCTGCGGTAGGTGGTCAAAGCAGCCCTGAGCGCAGGCAATACAATGAATGATTTCATTTTCTCTGCCTGTCTTTGCTTTTTCAGGAAGGTAGGGATCAGCAATAAGCCCTCGTCCAATGGCCACCATGTCGCACATGTCATTGCTGAGCAGCTCACGCGCGGTTTCAATATCATTGATGCGATGGCTTGCGATAACCGGTATATCAACCACATCCTTGATTCCTCTGGACATATATCCAAAAACACCTCTTGGTACTGAGGTAACAATTTGCGGCACTCTGGCTTCATGCCAGCCAACATTGATATTTAACGCGTTAACGGTGCCTTCTCCTGCAAGAAGTTTTGCATATTCTTTCAATTCTTCACGCCCCTGTCCGCCGGGCATAAAATCATTACCATTCATTCTAACCAGCAGCGGGAAGTCTTCACCAACTGTCTTTCGAATAGCCTGCATAATTTCCAGGCCAAAACGCATACGGTTGTCTAAAGATCCACCGTATTCATCAGCTCTTTGATTGGTTACAGGAGAAAGAAATTCGCTAATAAGATATCCTGTACCGCTTAGCACTTCAACGCCGTCATATCCCGCTTTTTTTACACGCTCTGCTGCCCGCGCAAAGCTTTCGACGATTTGTTTGATCTCTTCGATGGGCAGTTCACGAGGCGTTTCTCTTGTGAGCCGTGAAGCAATAGGAGAAGGGGCCACAGGTTGTTTGCCGTCCAGCAAAAAGGAATGGGTGTATCGACCCGCGTGATTTATCTGGGCAATAGATTTTGCGCCATTATCATTGATCGCGCTGGCGAGGCGAGTGAGTCCGGGGATATATTCATCGGTATGCGCGCCAATGCACATCGGGTTACCCGATAATTCATCAATGGTCGCAAACCCGACAGCTATCATCCCGGCACCGCCTTTGGCTCTTTCCTCGTAAAAATGAACCAGCCTATCCGTAATGAAATAATTTTCTGTCATTCCCAGATGCATTGCAGGCAGATATATTCTATTCTTTATTTCAGTGCGGTTTATCATTATGGGTTCAAAAACCGGATCTTTCATGTTGCCCCCTTTTTTATTTAAAATAGTTCTTTATTCCGATTATCCGAAAAAGACAAGTGAACACTCTTTGTCATACCCCAGTTCATCCGGGATATCCAGACACCAGCGGATTCTAAAAATTTTATGGTTATTTAAAAAGCCAAAATTATAAGAGAAAACCGTAGAAATACGTTAATTTGTTTTATAGATCATTTGCAACTTTTCTTTTTATCTACTTAGTTTCCGTCCAGGAATTAGATATTTGTTCGAGTTCAAGGAAGGCAAAAATTTTAACCGGAGGAATACATTGAGTATTTTGAGGATTAAAATTTGAGCCTGTCGACGATCCCGCTCATCGGGGACACCGAAATCGAGAAAAATTGCAATTTATGGATGGACACTACTTACAACCAAACCAATAGCCAGAAGCACAGGTGTTAAAATGTTAATCACTACGTTCTTACCCATATACGGTATGAGTTTATCCATATCATCCGAATGTTTAAGAGCGCCCATGGCCACAGGTATTGCCAGGATGATGGTTCCAAGAGCCAGCAGGCTCAATCCCGGCAGAATATCTAATATAAAACCCAAAACAACAGACAGGTATGTGCCTGCAAGAAATACCGTATAGATGATAGCGCTTTTCTTTCTACCAATTAAAATAGGCAGATGATTTCGCCCCACATTTTTATCGGCTTCAACATCCGGGAATTGATTCAGCAGCAGCAAATCGCTTACAAGAAAAAATGGAACCAGTGACGCAAAGAAAGCTTCCCATGAATAGTTGCCGGTCAGCACAAATGTAGTGCCCATCACCATCATCGTACCAAAACCGAGCCCTGGCGCAATCAGACACAAAAAAGGGCTTCTAGTAATCCAATCCGTATAAACAACAATAACAACAACGCCCAGCAAACCCAGCGGCAAAATCCACACGCCCCACACATATAAAAAATAAATGCCGATCAGAATAGTAATTACAAGAGTGGCAACGCCTGTTATCAAGGCTATGTTTGCTTTTTCAGGACTTTTGGGAAGCGTTCCACTGCCGCCGCTAAAAGGTGTACGCTGAGTATTAAGATCAAGGCCGCTCTTAAAATCAGAATATTCATTTAAGGCATTAACGCTGATATGCGCCGTCATCGCGCCTATCAAAGCCAGGAAAAGATATAAATAATTTATGGTGATTCCGGAAAACACCGCTGTTGCAGCACCAAGAGCCACACATACCGGGTTTAACACCAAAAAAGGTATGCGCATGGTACCGAAAACAATCTTGCTGTTAGAATCATTCAAAATATTCTCTTTCAATGCAGGCGTATTATCCTTTTAACTTTTTCAGCAAGAATGCCATATTCTGACCGAGGTTTTTCATGGTATTCATACCCTCATCGTCCTTTTCAACATCACCCGGAGCTAACCCAATGGCGATATTCCAGTAACTCGATCCAGGAACGAACATTTGATTGTAAAGGAAAAAGTGATTCAAAGCATCATACGCGAATACGCATCCAGCACGACGCACAGCAACGACAGCCGCGCCAACCTTGTGCTTGAATAATTGGCCATTGGCGGTCGATACCAGCCCCGCACGATCGATCAAAGCTTTGCTTTCAGCAGTTATGTTAGACATATAAGTGGGAGATCCCAGAATAATTCCATCAGCGTCAATCATTTTTTCCAGACATTCGTTAAAGCCGTCATCGTCGACCGAGCAGCGTTTGTCCGCGTTTGAAAAACATTTAAAACAGGCAATACACCCTGCCAATTTCTTCCCTCTAAGCTGAACAAGTTCAGTTTCAATCCCTTCTTGTTCCAGTTCCTTAAAAACCGTTTTGATAAGAATGGACGTATTTCCTTCTTTTCTTGGACTGCCATTAAATCCTACGACTTTCATATGACCCCCTTGTTTTTAATATATTCAAAATTGATGACTATGTAATAAGTCAACAAAAAGATGGCAATAAAAAAAGTTCAAGCTTCCCGCTAATAGCGGGATTTGCGCTTTGCTCCAACAAGCTTTGCGGTGGTGAGAGGTACAACGCAATGCAGTCACGCTACAGGCGGGATCGCAAAGCCATCAAAATTGAAAACTTACACAATAAGTTCGAATCAAGCAACAAGAAAAATAAGATAAGAAGAAGGGGCATTAGATGGTTTTTTCATATCAATTATCAATTCAATCAATTTCTTATCAATATCAATTCAATCGGATGAAGATGGCCTGAATATGGGATGCGAAGATGTTAAGCTGTTTTTGCGCAAGCCTTAAATCAGAAAGTAGAGGGGGCAGGCTCTGTACCCGCCCCTTGCAGGTAACGACAGCCTCGATTAATGATGACACGATGCCGAGGCTAGCCAGCCTTTAATCCAATCATTATTTCGCGAAGTTTCTTGAGCATTTCCAAACCTATTTCAGGATGCTTTTTAATAAGGTTGTTCTGTTGAAAGGGATCATCCCCGCGGTTGTAGAGTTCGTCAATTTCAGGCACCTCGGTGGTCGAGCCCGGTGTACAGGTCCAGATTTCTTCCTTTTGTTCCAGTTCCTTCAGTTTAGTGCGTTCTTTGAGGTCTCCAAGGCTTGCTGCCACCTGAGCGTCGGACACAGACGATGTGACATCGTAGAACTCCATCATCACATCGCTCACAGCCAGGCTCTTGTTGCTTTCATCGAACTCGAGTCTGTCCTGATGTAGCCAGTGGATGTATGACCATTCTTCAGTGACCAGCCCCCAGCTGAAGCCATGGTAGCCGACAATGGCATAGTCCCTGACTTTATCAGCTTGACCGCGCATAATAGGAAGCAGGCTTTGGCCCTGCATATCGGCCGTTCTTTGATTCTCTGCCCGCCCGTGACACCCGGAACTCGGATGATCAGCGGGATATGAACCAGCTCTTCATAGGGCCAGGGACGGCATTTGCGCATGATACCGTGACCATGTATGCCGTTGCCCAAAGGCTGACCGTGGTCGGTGGTCAGTATGATCATACTGTTCTCGTACAGACCCTTGGATTTGATGTGATCAATCAGTTTACCCACCCACTTGTCACAAGTAGTGATCTTTTCAGCATAGAGCATGCGAATATGGTGCAGCTCTTCTTCGGTATATAATTCTTCGTTTTCGGTGCTGCCCATAATGGGCAGGATCAGATCCTTTCCTTCATAGTCGGGATCATATGGACACTTCATATCTGGATCGTAAACACTGGGCGGGTCCCAGGGCTCATGGGGATCAAAGGAGTCTAACCAGAAAAGAAAGGGCTTTTCAGCATCGTAGTTATCAAAGTACGCCATGGATCTTTTTACCAGCTTGGCAATCATTTGATAGCTGTCATCAATCCAGTACTGGCGCCGGGGCAGATACGTCAGCAGTTCGGTGTAGGAAAGTTCACTGAACTCGGATTGAACCTGGTTGCCGTTTTCGTCCCTGAGGGGGTTGCCGTTTTCGTCTTTGAGATAATACGGTTTATGAAAATCCTCAACGTTTAGATGGTACAGGGGATCATCCCTGTAGAAATTAAGGTCCAGCTCCTGGCCACGGCGGAAGACAACTTCATCAAACCCGCGCTGGTAGCCGTATTTGTACATGTGCATGGGTGCCGTATCATAGTAGAAGGCGCTCCGGCATTGATTGGCCATACAGATATCTGCCACGGTGGTGTCATCCGGGTCCAGCGGTCCCCATCCCTTGAAGGGCAGGCTGTAACGGCCGGTCATCATGGCCCGCCTGGTGGGAATTGTTGGAGAGCCTTCAGTGTAAGCATTTTCAAAGAGTACACCCTCGGCAGCCAAACGGTCGATTTTGGGAGTCCGTATCCACTCATTGCCGTAGCAGCCCAGGTAGTTGAACTGCAGGGTGTCCAGAACAATCATAATTACATTTTTAATCATAATTTAACTCCTTTTTGTATGGGACCGGCAAGTCCGATTCACGTGAAAGTAAGGGAAAAATACACCGATCAGTGAAATGATTTTCACATGTACATTGCCTGTATCTGTAACATCACAACTTGTCGATCGATTACAGATATCGTATAATTTACAATAACGCAATACGACTTAACCTTTCAGATGTGCCGCACCATATTATAAATACGCTGTTTTCAATTTTTACAACTGGGAGTCCCTTAAGGCATTTTATACATCCGCTGAGAAAAAATGCATTGCCCGGTGCGGTGGTTCCTGTACAAACATCCAGTGGCTTCATCCTCATCTGCATACTCCGGCTTCAGGCGGATTTGTTCATAAAAATATTATGTTTCCCGTAGTTCCGTATGGCGACGCAAGCTTTCTGGAGAAAATAGTTCGTCGCAATCTCCTTACCACCTCCTCCTTCATTTTAGGTAGGCGCATCCTGCCTACTTGCTGCTTGATTCAATGAGGAAGGATATGGTAGTGATTCCCGATAAGACGGCGGTTATGGATAACCGCGAAAGAGGAATTCAATTAAGGAACAGATATGACCTTCTGCCGCTGGGTTGGATAGATGATAACGAAGCGATTCCATGAAGACTGAATTTACTATAGAAGAAATTAGAGAAAGGCTTGCTCACCTTAAACCGGAAATAATCCCCACACCGGAACACCAGAGACCCGCCTCAGTGCTGGTTCCCTTTTACGAAAACGAGAACGGGCTTTCATTGGTATTCATGATGAGGCCCGATTATCCTGGAGTGCATGGCGGCCAGATATCCTTTCCGGGAGGAAAAAGGAGCTCGGCGGATAAGGATAAACTGAGCACCGCACTCCGGGAGACTGAAGAGGAAATCGGTGTAAAAAGGGACGATATAGAGGTTTGGGGGAGGCTGAGCACCTTTCAGACAAAAACATCGGACTTCTGCGTTACGCCATTTGTCGGCCGGATACCCTATCCATATGAATTCCGCTCTGACCCGGAAGAAGTGGACCGACTGATCATTGTACCATTTTCCCATATCCTCGATCCGAAAAACAGTACTTTCGGCGATTTCGTCTTCAAGGGGTATTCGTTTCCAAGCTACATGTTTAGCTACAAAAAAGACGTGATCTGGGGAATTACCGCCAGAATTTTAAATAGCTTTATCACATTTCTTCGAACCGGCCAGGAGTCTTATTGATTCCAACGGGTTCAGCACCCAAGGCGTTCGTTTCTTGTGCAGGACAATCTGATAAGATATTATAAATGGGAAATAATATTATTAAAATGCGCTTACTGTTCAAATATTGTTCTTTCCCAATCATCCCTTAATTTTACATATCGATGCCATCTATAAGGGCGCCGCAGTAAGAACACGAACTGTTTTTAACGAGGTTTTTCCTGATTTGAAATCCCCATCGGTCAACAAGCAACTCTTTGCACTTCCAGCAAAAGGTGTTCTCACCGTTTTCACCCGGCACATTTCCCGTGTAAACATATTTCAAGCCAGCCTCTATGCCTATTTCACGTGCCGATATGAGTGTTTCAACAGGTGTAGACGGCCTGTCCATTAGCAAGTATGTGGGATGAAACCGGCTGATATGCCAGGGCGTTTCCGAACCAAGTGAATTGACAATAAATAAAGCCAGATTTTTTAACTCTTCTTTGTCATCATTCAACCCGGGGATGATCAAGGTTGTAATTTCCACAAAAATGCCCAACGATTTCATCAGTATAAGTGTTTCTTTGACAGGTTCAAGTTTCGCGCCACACAGATCTTTATAAAAATCATTACTAAACGCCTTGAGATCAACGTTTGCAGCATCCAGATACGGGTGTATCATTTGAAGTGCTTCGGCGGTCATATATCCGTTTGTTACGAAAACATTTTTAATTCCTTTCTGGGTAGCGATTTTTGCAGTTTCAAAAGCAAACTCATAATAAATAGTGGGTTCCGTGTATGTGTAGGATATACTCGCGCAGCCATTTTTTTTTGCCGTATTGACAACCGCTTCGGGTTCAATAGTGTCGCCCATGATTTGACCTTTATTATCCGCCGGCATTTGAGCAATATCGGAATTCTGACAAAAACGACATGTAAAGTTGCAGCCCACTGTTGAAACTGAGAACGATAGACTTCCTGGCATAAAATGAAAAAGAGGCTTTTTTTCAATGGGATCAATATGGCTTGCGATCACTTTACCGTATACAAGCGTTTGCAAGCTTCCGTTCTGATTTTCCCGAACATGGCACTTGCCACGACTCCCATCTTCAATAACGCAGCGATGATGGCAAAGATCACACCGCACTTTTTTATCTTTCAGCCGTTTATAGAGGAATGCTTCCATATATTATTACCTGAATTTTGCATGAAAATTGATGAGAAAAAATAGTGAATACTCCTTTTACCATATGGATAAAATGCTTTAATGTTAAATATTGCTGGAACTATTATTATAACTCATAGAAAAAGATTCTCATTAATTTTCATGCAAAATTCAGGTATTATTTTTGTGAATGGTTGCGCTGCTCATTGGTATTTAAGGATTTTTTAGTCGCTAAAACACCCCTCGATGGCTTCGCTTTGTATTTTAAAGGAAGCGGATTTGTCTTGAATCGGGGAACAAGCGTGACAACTATTCCGGTAAATTCTCCAAATGGACATCGTTGAATTATTTTTGATTTTTGAATACGTTGCGAAGTTATCCCTGCTGCCGAAGGAAACTGACATACTGTTTTCCAGGTCATAGGAACATCGCCCAAAAGCTCCCTGATAATCTGCTTTAGCTCCCCTATGCTGAAAAATCTCGCGCGGTTAAAAAATGTAGACGAGAAAACCCCTTGGACTCTTCTTTGTACGCTTTTCATGGCATACCTGTTAAAAACGCCAATGTATATTTTATCTTTTGCTGTTCGGCATGCTTCTTCAATGGCTTTTTTAGGGTTTTCGGCGAATTCAAGGCAGGTAATCAAGCAGGCATAGTTAAACGAATTGTCTTCAAAGGGGAGATCTTCAGCAAACCCCCTATGCAGATCAACACGATTGCCCAGGGTGTTTCTTTTGATATCCAACATATATGGAGAGGGATCGATAGCAGTTGTTTGAAGACCGATGTTGAGAAAAGGTATCAGGCTTGCACCGGTTCCACACCCTACCCCTAAAACCGTTTCAGTTCGATTAGGCTTCAGCAGGTCGAGCATCAACTTGTTTTGAAGATCAGCGGCAAAAATGTTATTTGCCTCGTTAAACCACTTTTCATAAGCCGCTGCGGTATTAAAATCGAATACATAGCCCATAAAAATAATCTATTGAAAAAATGACATTTTTTCAAGGAAAAGATTGTTGACTACTGATCATTGCTCTCTTTTCTGCGCACGGCTTTTTTCTTCCTTTTCCGTGTATGAGGCATTTTTTTTGGCGGCTCTTGCGGTTTTGAACGTAAATCCTCTTCCGGGCCAAAACCAAAGAACGAACCAGGCATTGCTCCTTTTTTTACGCGCGGAGCCTCCTTCTTTTTCCCTGGTTTTGCAACAGCGCTTTTACTTTTTTTCGCAGCAGGACGCTTTGCATCCCTTTTTTGTCTCGAGGAAACATATCCGGCCTTATCCTCTAAAAACCATTCATCGTGAGGCCATACCACGGGGATTTTGTAATCCAGCATTTCTTCCATCAATTCCAGATGAAAGACGTACGCTTCACAGGCAAGTGAAAGTGCTTTTCCTTTTTTACCCGCTCTGGCGGTTCGTCCGATCCTGTGAATGTAATTTTCCGGATCCTGAGGAAGGTCATAATTGATGACATGGCTGATATCTTCCACATGTATACCGCGTGAAGCGACATCTGTTGCCACAAGCATCTTGATGTTTCCCTTTTTAAATCGCTCCATAAGCCTGAATCTTTTTTTCTGCTGGAGATCACCGGTAATTCCCTCTGCAGGGAGACCATTTCCCTTGAGTTTTTTAGTAAGCCATTCTACACCCGATTTTGTGTTTACAAAAACAAGGACCCTGCTCCAATCTTCATTTTTAAGCAAACCAAGGAGCAGAGAAAATTTGCTTTTGCTGTCAACATGAAATAAGGACTGCTCAATCCCTTTAACTGTGACTTCTTCAGGTGTAACAGAGATAAATTCCGGAGCATTCATATATTCATACGTCAATTCCATAACGTGAAAAGAAAGCGTGGCTGAAAACAGCATCGATTGCCGCGAGCTATAAGGGGGAAGCTTCCGAAGAATATAGCGCATGTCCTTTGAAAAGCCCATATCCAGCAAACGATCGGCCTCATCAATGACAACGATTTGAATATTGTCCGGTTTGAATATTTTTTGCTTTTGATAATCGATAAGTCTGCCCGGCGTACCAACAACGATATCAACCCCTTGCTGGAGAACATCTGCCTGCTGGCGGTACTGAACCCCGCCCACTACTTTCAGCAGGCTTATATCCGTGTAACGGCCGATAATTTTAGCTTCTTCATAAATTTGCAAAGCCAGTTCTCGAGTTGGCGCGACGATGAGGGCTGAAGGGAATTTGGCTTTTTTTTCTTTTAACGCCAGAAGTTTGGCAAATACTGTGACCAGAAAAGCAGCCGTTTTACCGGTTCCGGTTTGCGCCTGCCCCGCGATATCTATACCCGTAAGAGATTTTGGCAGCACCTGCGCCTGAATGGGAGAACAATTGATAAAACCGCCATCATGAAGACCCGATAAAATTTTATCCGGCAAATCAAGGTCAGCAAATTTGATTTTTGTTAAAAATGTCGGTTTCTCAGCCCGTGGGGCTGAGCTATGTGGGTCAGTTTCTTTTGGCATGATTACGCAATTAAATATATGGACACTTCAGAGTAAAAATTATACTCTCTTTTCAAGATATTGCAATCAAACATTTATTTATTACCAAGATTGATGGTCATGCAAAATATCGAGTGATGGCAAAGAAAAAAATTCAAGATCAAGGCGCGCAAATCCTGAGGAATGAGGCGTACTTTATCGTACGTCGAATGAACTCAGGGTGCAACGCAACGCAGTCCGCCTCAGGCGGATTACGAAGCCATCAAGATTGGTCTGGTACTTCTCATCTGATTGAACTGAACAAGCCTTTGTGATAAAAAGTGACCACTTATATAAAACGTTAATCGAGGGGAAAAACCTAATTTCAACTTAAAACCTGTAACCTGCAGTTGTCTTATGAAAGATTTTTTTCGGGTCAAAACATTAGAACAGGTAATCGGATATGTGTCTGATTTTCCCATTGTTGGAACTGAAGAGATTTCTTTGGATCAAGCTTTGGGAAAGATTATCGCAACAGACATAATTTCCCCTCAAGATTTGCCTAATTTTTCGAGAGCAACAATGGATGGATATGCTGTTAAGGCATCTTCTACTTTTGGAGCAAGCGAAGAGGGGCCTGCGTTCCTTACAATAAAAGGCTCCATTCAAATGGGTGATTCACCGAATTTTACATTAAACCCCGGTGAAGGGGCAAAAATTTCAACTGGAGGTATGCTGCCCCATGGCGCTGATAGTGTTGTAATGATTGAACATGCGGAAGCTGTAGATGATCTGTCCATAGAGGTCTATAAGAGTGTCGCACCGGGTCAGCATGTTATACAAGCAGGTGAAGATATTGAAAAAAATGCCCTTATGATTTCAAAAGGTCAGCCAATAAGACCTCAGGAAATAGGACTCCTTGCTGCCTTTGGAATTCAAACAGTGAAAGTATTTAAAAGTCCCGTTATCGGCATTATTTCCACTGGAGACGAGATTGTTCCCATCGATGAAACACCAGGACCAGGAAAGATTCGCGATGTAAATTCCTATACATTGGCGAGCCAGATAAAGAAATCAGGGGCCATACCAGTAACTTATGGAATAGT
>JAFDFT010000570.1 GCA_019309685.1 Deltaproteobacteria bacterium | reverse complement strand
GTTTGGATGCCCATTGATTCCAAGTTTCCTCAGGAAGATTATCAGAGGCTTATTGACGCACAGGAGGCAGCGGATAAGGAGCTCGCGGACAAGTGCATGAACAGCCTGGAAACCAGGATAAAACAGGAAGCCAAAGAAATAAAAGAAAAGTATATTGATCCTCCAAACACCACTGACTTTGGGATTATGTTCTTGCCTGTGGAAGGTTTATACGCGGAGGTATTGCGAAGGCCAGGGCTAAGCGATACTTTACAACGTGACCACCGGATAATCATTACAGGGCCCACAACACTTTCTGCTCTGGTGAACAGCCTGCACATGGGTTTCAGAACGCTTGCCATTGAAAAACGATCCAGCGAGGTATGGGAGTTACTGGGAATTATAAAGACGGAATTTGGAAAGTTTGGCGGGGTGCTGGCAAAAACCAAAAAGAAGCTGCAGGAAGCCAGCAACACCATTGAGGACGCGGCGGTCAGGTCCCGGGCTATTGAAAGGAAGCTTAAAAAAGTAGAAGAAGTGCCTGCAGGAAAATCTGTTGAATTAATTGAAGACAATTTAGAGGAAGCTGATTAAAAAAACTTTGTTTAAAAATATCGAATAATGAACGCCGAATATCGAATGTCGAAGGCATTGATGACACAGCGCAAATACTAACACCTGAACCCTTGGACCCCCGAATCCTTGAACCCTTTCTCTTCTCTAGTATCCTAACTCTTCGTTAATCAGAACAACGGAAATATCTGTCATCATGGGTTTCCGATGAAGAATCGCGGTGATATTGCATATACGCATAGGGACATTGCAGTCATCACAGATACCGGTTTTAGCGCATGGCGTATCCATGCCAAGGCTTTTCGCCCTCATGGGGCCGGTAACTTCCTTAATCCTCTTTATGGCGCTTTCCAGATCGTGGGTAACCTTGTTTGTACCGGCCACGATAATCACCTTTTTAGGGCCGAAGCACATGGCATTGGTCCGGTTTCCAACACCGTCCACGTTAATGATTTCTCCTGTTGCTGAAATAGCATTGGCACTGCAGAAAAAACAATCGCTTGAAAACTGCTTCCGGCGGTAATCGTATGAGTCTTCCGGAGATAGGCCTTCCTGGTTATGGTCATAGACTGTTTTTCCCATTTTTATAAGTTCATCCGGAATTTTTAGCCCGCGCGTTGTATCTGAGCCTCCAAACCCGAATGTGTCGTATCCGGAAACCATCCCCATGATTAATTTCAAAGCTTCTTTAGAATCCTGCACAAAATGTGCGTCAAAACTGTGCTTTTTAAGATTTTTCACGCATTTTTCAGCCAGTTTTTCCCTAAGCCATAATTTGAAATTGTTTCCCATTTTATTCCTCCATTTTATGGATTAACATATTTATGACCTGAATCTTGCACGAATTGGAGGCTTTCATATGCCCCGCAAGCGGGATTTCGCTTGCTCTCAACAATGCGACGCATCTAAGGGTGAAGCCATAGTGAACTATTGCGAACCCTTAGTAACGCGGCATATGGAAGCCTCCGGTTCGCCCAACGGGTGAAAATTGATGAAAAAAATGGGGAACTCCTTCTTTTACCCTATGGATAAAATTTTCGAGCATTACACGATTGCTGGAAATTTGATATTGATTCATTATAAAAAGATTCTCGTCAATTTTCATGCAAGGTTCAGGTATGAGTTACCTATAGTACTGCATTGTTGCATTAGGAATAACCGCTGTTCTTGTGCCGGGGCCAAAGGATTTTTTCAACAGCGTCATTGTTTCTTCCCAGGTTTTTGTCCATGTAATCACTTCAGGGTTCGGGAGCCAGTCCGCAAATGTTTTATCAAAATGGGGCGCCAGAATGATCAATTTAAGATTGGGTGGAATCTCTCCGCCAACAGGGTATTGCCGCCCACCGTAATTTCTTCCAAATTTTCCGAGCAAGTAATGTACAACCTGTCCTTCAGGTGAATTGGCGATAATGACAACGGTTCCTGAAAAGTTTTCCAGGCTAAGGGCACCCATCAGGATAGCTATGGTCATTTCATTGGCTTTGACAAAGGCGTTGGAAATAACAAGATCCTTGTTGCTGGGTAAAGGGTCTGCGGCATACACATCCTTCGCCAGCTTTACCGCCTGATCATGTACTTCCAGAAAATCTCCGGCAAAAAGAGCAGTTGTTTCCCCGCGGTCGTTGACAATGACGTTGATTAGAAAATCAAGCCCTGCGATACGGGCCGCTTCTCGGATATCCGCCTCAAGGACATTGTTATCGAACTTTCCAAGCCCCGTGGTTTCCGGCGCCATGGCTTCAACATCCAGATGATAATGCGTAATGCTGTCAATATGGGATACACCGGGAAGGAT
>JAFDFT010000122.1 GCA_019309685.1 Deltaproteobacteria bacterium | reverse complement strand
CGCTGTTTAATTTTGATACCTCGCAAAAACCTTGGACCCTGGGATAATGTTCTCCAATTAATATATCGCTTTTCCGGTCATTGCGAGGGAAGCGAAGCAATCTTTGTCTCTTTTAAACATTGGGGGATTGCAGAGCCAGTTATGAACGGAATATTCCATAATAGAATAAACCATTCATAACGAGATTGCTTCGTCTCTTTGTTCCTCGCAATGACAGCGTAAAATACTACTTAATTACAGAACGATGTACAGGACTGTTATATTTGAAACAGATAAAGGTATCAGTCCTTGATGCCGGCAAGACCTTTGACCAGCTCTTTTCTTTCTTCGATATCATACTGAGTCGTAATCGCTATGCTTTCCATGATGGGTGAACCGCCGCCATGGTAATTCCCTACGTTGTTGATGCCGCCTGTGGCGGAGCATAGCATGTCGCCAACGTAACGCCAGAACTGTGCCTGGTTTTCAGCGGAAATATCCGGATTGCGCATCAAATACTTGTTGAGCAGATCTTTTGTTTCCGGATTGACAAAGTCTCCTTCATAAGGAAATGTCGCGGGCACACCACCTGAAATGTCAGTAAGGATTTCAGTCTCGTGAAATACAGCTTCACCGGTAAGGCACCGGCCGACATTACAATAGATGGAGTTGGGTATATAGCTGCCCGGTCCGTAAGGCATAAACCCAACGCCCGGCATATAGACTTCCGGTTTGCCAAGATCAGATACCGTATATCCGGCTGCGTATCCCAACTCGGTTACTTTGATAATTTCAGCGAATTTATCCCTGACGTGGGAAGTTTTCTGAATGCCATTATATTCTGCAGCCAGTGCTGCTGTGCCGAGTATAACATCACCAATAGCCGGTTTACAGCCTGAGTAACTGTGCCGGTGAAACAGAGCGAAAAGAAGGGCCAGCGCGCCGCCGTGCTGGTATTCACCACACAAGAAGACTCTTTCCCATGGTACAAACATATCATCAAAGATTATGTATGAGTCTGTTGCACCGGGCATAAACCCGCGGGGGAAATGTTTTCTTTCTCGGTAATTATGAATTGTAACAACCTGTTTCAATCCGTCCCAGTCACCCGGCACCGCAAAAGCCAGTGCGTAATCTTTGTCTTCGGGTCTCAGCGCTCTTGTGGGTACAACCAGGACTTCATCTGCTACCGATGCTTCTGAGATGTGAAGTTTGCATCCGCGTACCACAATACCGTCACTTTTCTTTTCAACAACCCGAGTGTACAGATCTGGGTCCACCTGGTCCGCAGGTCTTTTCATGCGGTCACCTTTTACATCTGTTTGCGCACAACATCCGACCAGGTCTTCAGTTTGAAATCGTTCCAGCCATTTCTTAAAGTTTTCATGGTATTCAGTAGCCCCATTGTTCAATTTGTCGGCTTCATAGCTGGCGTTGTAAATGGCATTGGTCCCATCGATGCCCATACAGCGCTGAATACATCCTCCAACTTTTCTGCAGAGAAAGCGTGTCATATCCTGTTTCTTGTGAAGGTCTTCCGTGTTCTGGTGGATATGGGTAAACCTGTTAATGGTCTCACCCGTCAGATGCGATTTGGCTGTCATTAAGTCCGCATTTTCAGGTTTTTCAGCTTCATCATATGTTGTGCCGATGGTGTTGATGCACGGCATTTGATGTTCATCAAGCCTATCAATCTTTTCACCATTGTGATAAAGATTTCGTTTCATTTTTCCCAGGCCTTCCATGTACTGTTGTTTGGTTCTCATGATAGATACCTCCTTTGAAAATCTATTTATTTATACCTTTGATCTCATCATACATTTCGATTTCAGGGTTTCCGTCAAGAAGGGGCGCCAGAACGCCAAATAGTTCTTGAAAATATGGCGTTGAACCGTGATGCTTCAGCGCATCTTTATCGGCATATTTCTCATAAAATAGAAATACTGTTGGATCTTTCTGAGATCTGTGCAAGGTGTACATCAATGTACCTTCTTCCTGCTCAACCTTGGGCATTATGTCCAAGAAAGCTTTTTCCATTTTATCTTCTTCTCCGCTCTTTGCTTTAATTTTTGCGACTACGATCATTTTATTTCCTCCTTTTTTTTGATGTGAATAAAAGTCAAAGATTAATTTTAATTATTTAATACCCCATGCAGCTTTCGCCCCTTCATCGGTTGCTTCAATAATACGGCGTACCTCTTGAGCGTCTCCCGCAACATAGTGCTGGATCTTATTTTCCTGAAGGATTGTTTTGAGATTGTTTCGTGGCTTCATACCGACAGCGAGTACTACCTGGTCAACGGGTGTAAATGTTTCCTTTTTCCCTTGAGTGTTAATGGTTATAGATTGTTCTTCAATACTTTCCACTGCAGTGCCAAGTACCAGTTTACATTCAGCTTCCCGTAATCGTTTGTGAAGCATGTACCCGTGACTTGTGAATTTGGTTACCGGAGACCGTTCCATGAGTTCGAACAGTGTGACATGACTTCCGGTTTTACACAGAAAATCAGCAGTTTCCATGCCAATGAGCCCTCCGCCAACAACAACAACATTTTTCCCTGGCTTAACCGTAGAGCCCAGGATTTGCCAGGCGTCACAGACAATGGGAAGATCTTTACCCGGGATATCCGGAATAATTTTCTCCCCGCCAATGGCAAGAATAACAGCTTCCGGTTTTTCTTTTTCAATCATGTTTTCGGTTACTTCAGTTTGTGTTTGAATTTTCACGCCTGCTTTTTCTACCTGAGCAATGAGCCATTCAATCCACTCACCGTAGATTTGTTTGTAAGGGGCCTTACTGGCATAATGAAGCTGTCCGCCGGCTTTTTGTTCTTTTTCAAAAAGTGTCACCTGATGCCCGAGCCTCTTGGCTTCGAATGCGGCTGTCAAGCCAGCCGGGCCGGCTCCCACCACCCATACGTTCCGGCTTTGTTTAGCGGGTTTATTTGGATATAAGAGTTCCTGCCCTGTTTCCGGATTAATTGCACATCTGATCGATGAGCCTGGTTCCAGCATGAGGCGCTCAATACAGCCCTGGTTGCACGCGATGCATTTGCGAATGTCATCAGCATGTCCCGATTTTGCTTTTTTCAGGTAATCCGGGTCAGCAAGCTGTTGACGGCCAAAGGCAACAAAATCCGCATCCCCCCGGGCGATGACTTCATCAGCCAGGCTGGGATCCGTAAAACGTCCAACTGCAATGACCGGTATATTTGCCGATTCCTTAATTTTTTTAGCACTCGGAACATTCCATCCAGGCTCGTATTCAGGTGATGCGCTGGTAACGCCACCCGGGCTTCCGTGTGTTCCCACGGATGCATGGATAATATCGACACCGGCAGTTACCAGGTCAGGCAGAATGGTCAGGACATCTTCTACGGTATATCCTGTTTTGATAAATTCTTCAGCCGATATACGCAATAAAACAGGAAAGTCATTGCCAACAGTTCTGCGAACCTCGGTGACCACTTCGATCATAAAGCGGGCGCGGTTTGTAAACGATCCGCCATATTCATCCTCTCGTTTGTTTGCAATCGAAGAAAGAAACTGTGTAAGCAAATATCCGTGTGCGCCGTGAATTTCAACTGCGTCGAAACCTGCTTCCTGTGCGCGTATGGCGGCTTGACCAAAAGATTGAACGATCATCTGGATATCTTCCAGTGTCATTTCCTTTGGCGTCTTACGATAAACCAGGCTGGGGACAGCAGAAGGACCGATAGCCTCTCCTTTAAGAAGGCGTTCAATGCTTTCCCGGCCGGCATGGTGAAGCTGCAAAGCTGTTTTCGTACCGGCTTTGTGAATGGCCTGTGCCATTTTTTTCAACCCGGGAATAAATTTGTCATCATATACACCCAGATGTCCATTGCCAACAGACCCTGAGGGATGTACGCAGGCTATTTCGCTGATGATAAGCCCAGCTCCTCCTTCAGCCATTCGTTTTATATATGCCAGGTTTGCATCGCTGACGGTTTCGTCTTGACTCAAGTTTGTACCCATGGGCGGCATAACGGCACGGTTGTTGAGTTCCATTGATTTGATTTTAATTGGCGATAGTAGACTGTTTAAGGCGTTCATAATTGTTTTTTCCTTTTATGGGCTAAAATCAATTTGTGTGGGCCTATTGGGTTTTGTTACTCATCTGCCCATACTGGATGACCGCACCCATTGCTTTTGCTGCGCGTTTAGGATCAGGGAAAATAGGAATTCCCCGGTCAATCAGTGCGCGGATAAAATGTTCTTGAATACTGTTATATGTATAACCAATAACAGGTTTTTTATGGTTATCCAGCATTGCCATAAAAGCGTCAGAATTTTTATGGACGATTTCATCTAATTTTTTGTTTAACTCATTTTTCGGGACCCCCATTTTAATCATCATCTGTTTTATCATGTTTGTAGGCGCAAGGAAGTAAATCATCAACATGTCGGCATTTTCTTCCTTAAGCAATATTTCCGGAATATTTGTGTAAAAGTCCATTTGATTTCGTGAAAAAGTAATATCAATAGGATTTTTAATGCTTCCGGTATGAGGAATAAAAGGCGCTAGCTTATCACGTGTTTTTTGGGAAAGCGGAGACAGTTCCATGCCTTCTCTACCGATTGCATCTGCCGCTGTAGCTCCAGGACCTCCGGAGTTGGTTTGAACGATCACTTTTCGGCCAATACTGCGAGGCTGGCTGGATAAAGCCCAGCTGAAATCAAAGAGTTCTGTAATAGATTGCGCTCTGATAACGCCGCTTTGGCGAAAGATTCCATCATAGAGCCGATCAGGACCAGCCATGGCCCCTGTATGGGAAAAGCCCGCCTGTCTACCCGCTTCCGAGCCTCCCACATAAAGAGCCACAATCGGTTTATGGGGGATAATGGCTCTGGCAGTTTCAACAAAAGCCTTGCCGTGTTTTATACCTTCTATATACATACTAATGACTTTAGTATTTGGGCAGGCACCCAGGTATTTCATGCAATCAATAATATCTATATTTGCTTCATTTCCAACACTGAATGCCGTGCTGAATCCCAAACCCAATCGATTCAGATAATCAAACATTTGTGTCACAAAGCTTCCGCTTTGTGACGCCATGCCAATACAGCCGGGTAAACCTTCGTACGAAAAGGGGGTTGGATTCAGCTTCTGGTGAGGATTAGCAATTCCCAGGCAATTCGGGCCCAAAAAGCGGATACCGTATTTTTTAGCGATTTGAATAAGCTCGGTTTCCATATCTTTACCCTGTGTTCCGACTTCTTTAAAACCTCCTGAAACAACAACCGCGTGTTTGATCCCTTTACGGCCGCATTGATCCATTGTCTTACATACGATGTTCGTTGGCAGTACAATAATTGAAAGGTCAGGGGTTTCAGGTAAATCAAGGACGCTTTTGTAGGCTTTAATATCCTGAACGGTCTCTTCTTTTAGATGAACAGGGTAAATCGTTCCTTCGTATCCAATGGAAAGAAGAGAACTCAGCATAATGCTGCCCATTGAGGTAATATTATTCGATGCGCCGAAAAGAGCGATACTTTTCGGATTTGCTATTTTGAACAGGGGGCTTTCGTTGATCGAATTCAATATGTTCATAATTTCAGCTTGCCTTGAGCTGTTCAACAACTTCGGTTGCCTGAGACATAATACGGTCAAAAAGTTCCTTGACTGTCGGTATATCATGAACCAGTCCGATACCTTGACCCAGTGAAATAATTCCCGCATCCAGATCGCCAGTATCATACATCATTTTGGATTTTTCTCCTGAAACGACATTAAGAACTTCTTCAAAGCCACCTCCACCGGTTTCAACCTCAGCGCATTTTTGTGCGGCAGTATTTGTCCAGACCCTGTGGGTGGCTCCGATGGATCTCATTATGAGCATGGTATCCAGTTCGGACGCATTGACGAATGATTCTTTCAGTTTGTTATGTATGGGGCATTCTTTGGTGACAAGCAGAAGTGTACCAATAATAACAGCGCTCGCTCCCAGGGACAGGACCGCTGAGAGGCCACGGCCGTCTGAGATGCCGCCGCCGCCGATCACAGGGACGTTCACGGCATCCACAACCGTTGTGACAAGTACCAGGGTGCCAAGATCGAGCTTGCCTGTGGCCCCTCCATTTTCATATCCTACAACAGTAATGATATCGGCACCCAGGCCTTGGGCTTTGAGCGCGTATCGGACGCCAACGCACTTGTGGATCCACGTCATACCCGCATCCTTAAAACGTTTGCAAAGATCTTCAGGAGCGGAATGACCGGATGTTTCAACGACCTTTACTCCTTTTTCCACCATGACATCTATATATTCGTTATTGTCGATGACGCGCATGGCTGGAAAAAGGTTGATGTTTACGGCAAAGGGTTTTTCCGTGAGTTCCTGAATCCTGTCCACAGCTTCCGCAAACTCTTCCTTGCTCTTGTAGATGACAGATGCGAGTATTCCCAATCCCCCGGCGTTGGATATTGCCGCGACAAAATCGGCTGTTGAGATAGACATCATGGTGCCGCCAATAATTGGATATTGAATACCAAGCATTTTTGTTATTTTTGTTTCAAACATAATTTATCCCCCTTTTAAATTAGGTAAGTATATTGGAGAACCCAAGGATTAAGAACAACATTTCATTCATGCATCTAAATGATTTCACCGTAAATTGTTGGATAGAATGATCAATATGAAACTGATTCATTAAACGATTCAGGTATACTTAATAGCCAGCCATACAGGTCATGTCAAGAAATAATAACGAGCGTTCGTTTTTTTTATTGACACAATACAGCTTATATCCTAATTTTTCTTCGTTTTAATGGGAAAATAGAAATAATAAAAAATATCCAAGTATTCTCTTGTATTATTAGTTTCCTTTTACTATTTTCCAGACTGTTTTTTTGCTGGAAGTTGCCATCTTTTCAGATTTATTAAAGGTCGTATAGGCGAGTCCTATTATATAATGAAAAATGTTTTTATTAATTAT
>JAFDFT010000121.1 GCA_019309685.1 Deltaproteobacteria bacterium | reverse complement strand
CAGAGACAGCCAAGATAAATAACACCAGTATGAAACTGGAATTCACCTTTCTTGGATCATTAGTGGCATCTGGCTGTGATCCACGTGAAGTGATTGGGGTCAAACCTTGAATTGTGAATATGGCTTGACAGGTCCTGCCAGAGCCGGTATTTGTTAAGTTGTGGCTAGACAATGGCGAATAGAATTTCCCGGCGCAATTTATCATGTGATGTCCCGCGGTAATGCCCGTCAGGATATTTTCCGTTCAGATGACGATCGGAAACTATTTTTATTTTTATTGTCGGATTTGTCTGAACGATACGAAACCGAGATATATGCGTATGTTCTGATGAACAACCATTATCACCTCCTTTTAAAAACCAAACATGCTAATCTTTCCAAGGCCATGCAATGGTTCGGCACTACCTATACACGCAAATTTAATCTGATAAATCTCACCAGCGGCCATCTTTTCCAGGGGCGGTTTAAAAGCATTATCGTTGAAAACGATGCTTATCTTTTACGGTTGTCCTGCTATATTCATCGCAACCCTCTAAAGGCAGGGATTGTTCAAAAACTTTCCGACTACCCATGGAGCAGTTACCGGTTTTATGCGTATAAAAAGAAACCGCCAGAATGGCTGAATATTAAAACGATTTTAAATCAAGTATCCGGCCAGGATCGTCACAGGGCTTATCGAACAAAAGTCCGGCAATATTCAGATGAGCAAGGCAGTGTAATGGATGATATAAAACACGGCTTGATTTACGGCAGTGAAAAATTCATTGAAACAATAAAGAATAGATTTTTAAAAGATACTAAAGAACCCGAACTTCCCCAGCACAATCGCCTTTATAAGGCGTTTGACCCTGAAGCGCTATTACAACGTGCTTCAAAAATGCTGGATTTTGATCTGGAAACAGCAATCTGCGCTAAAAAGATCAGTGCGCAGGACAAGGAAAAACGCGATCTGCTTGTGTATTGGATCTGGAAGACCGGACGGCTTTCGAATCAGGAAATCGGTACGAATTTTGGCTTGACCTACTCGGCTGTCAGCAAAATCGTCAGTCAGTTTAGTGATAGGCAGTTAATTAAAAGAAGAGTCGAGGCAACATTGAACAGGCTTAATTCACAATTCAAGGTTTGACCCCAATCAATGACCCCAATCAAAGAGGTGGAAAATGAAAGTATTAGCCCTTAATTCAAGCGCACGATCCGTTGGGCAGAGTAAAACCGAATTGTTGCTCAACCAATTAATCGAAGGAATGAGAGAGGCCGGAGCCCATGTTGATTTAGTTAACCTGCGGGAAAAGAAAATAAAAAATTGTGTAGGTTGTTTTTCGTGTATGACGAAGACACCAGGCAAATGTATGCTCAAAGATGATATGACAGAAGAACTATTCCCAAAGTGGCTGGAAGCCGATCTGGTTGTATACGCCACGCCGCTGTTCCATCATACTGTCAATGCAACCATGAAGACATTTATCGAAAGAACGTTTCCCATTTGCGAACCCTTTCTACAAGAAAGGGAGAAGCGTTGGGTTCACCCTCTTCGGAAAAAACACCCCGCGGCAGTGGTCCTTTCCGTATGCGGTTTTCCCGCAATGTCTGCATTTGGTGCTCTTTCTCACTACGTGAAATTTCTTTTTGAAGAACAAGAAGAAGGAAGATTGTGGGCAGAAATCTACAGGCCTGGTTCCGAATATTTGCTTGAAACAACCGAAAAGCAAAAAGATATATTCGATGCTACAAGACAGGCGGGAAGGGAGCTAGTGGAAGTCAATAAAGTTACTCCGGAAACATTGGCACGCATCGAAGAACCGCTCATTGACAATTTATCTGATTTTGCAAGCATATCAAATTGTATGTGGCGGACATGCATTGCCGAAGGTGTTACCCGTAAAAAATATACGGAAGGAGGAATGACACCCAGGCCTGATTCCATTGAGACGTTTATGCTAGTGATGTCAACTGGGTTCAACCCTGAAGGTGCTGGTGATACAAAAGCAGTCCTGCAGTTCGAATTTACAGGCAGCGTTGAGGGCTCATGCCATCTCATCATTTCAGATAGAACTATCAAAGCGCTGGAAGGAAAATCAGAAACGCCCGACCTTATAATAAAGACACCTTTTGATGTCTGGATGGATATACAAACCGGTAAAACTGACGGCACTGAAATGTTTTTGAAAGGTAAGTACGAAGTGGAGGGGAACACCGACTTTCTGGATATGGGAAGATTTTTTAGACAAGAGGAATAGCCTCGCACACCATAGTGATTGGAGTCAAAGCTTGTAATTTGATAAATAGAGTAGGTAAAGGGGCCTGGGCATGGTTAAACCACAGTTGAATGGTCTGCGAATTCAACAAGGCAGGCAAATACAAAACAGGTTTAACTGGATAAACCTTCATTATTGACAGATAAAAAAAATAAAGGAAAACAGGAGTCCCGCCAGACATCGGCGGATTTGCGCTTCGCTCCAACAGAAAATCCACACATTTGACAAATGAGCAAAACAAGAACTGTAATAAGTGACTTTGGGGACGTCCTTGACTGATTGGACTTGCTTTTCATAGGCGACCCTCAATACGTCTATTCATCCAATCTGTTTGCATCCCCCATCAAACCGTTGAATTTGGATTGACATAAATTCTTGGATTTTCTATTCTTTGGTTCTGAAATGGCGATTTACTAACTTTTAAATACTTCATAAATAAGGAGGGATTATGGGGACCTTTAGACTTCTTAGGGACAGCAGGTTTTATCTGGCAATCATGCTGATTATCGGGATGGCGGCAGCAGGGTGTATCGTGCAACAGCCCACCCATCGTCGACCCCCGGGAGATTATCAGCCGGAAAGAATCAAACCTGTAAAGGTTGCCGCGAACTTAAGCGCCAGCCCTGAATCGTACTCCGGCGAATGCCCGGCGCTCATAAAGTTTAAGGGAACCATCAGCGTCAACCGGCCGACCACGGTAGAATACAGATTCATCCGAAGTGACAATGCCGATGGGCCGATCCATACCCTCAGATTTAGAAGGGCGGGAACGATGAAGGTAAAGACCACGTGGCAGCTCGGCGGGTCGTCACGCCGTTCGTACAAAGGCTGGGAGGCTATCGAGATTCTCTCACCTGTTCATATGCGATCAAACCCGGCTCATTTTAAGGTCCGCTGCAAGGGAGACAGACCGCAGGACGGTCACCGGCCGTCAAAGCGGCTTCCGGATCTGACCATTGTTGATATAACGCTCAACAAGGACTGTTTTGTTGTGGTTCACGCGGAGAACAACGGCCCTGGTTTAGTGCCGAAAAAGGTTTGGAAATCACACACACAGGATTCCAGCAGCATTTATCTTTACATTAACGGTGAGAAGTGGGGAGGAAAAACCATCTGGAATTTCGATACCGACAGAAATCTAAGAAATCCAGGCGGAATCGCGGTGATGACCAGCAACCTGAAGGTGGCAGGAAAGGCGAGGATCAAGGCTGTCATTGATCATACAAATAAAGTTGTGGAAAATGACGAGAGAAATAACGCGATGAAAAAAACACTGCCCTGCAGACGTTTCCATGAGAGGCCGCATGACAGGGGAGACAGGCCAAGGCACAGAATCAGACCAAGTGAGGTTTCCCGAAGAGACGTCGGTCGAGAGGACTGTATCTCCTTTAACCCGCAAACAGCGATGGTTAAAAAGATTCAAGGGAGCTGGAAAATCGTGGATGGCAGTCACTGGATGTTTGACTTTGGAGGCAAAAAAAAGGAAGCAAAAAAAGCGCTGAAGATTATTAAAAAATATCAAATGAACCAGTCCTGTTTTGTGGGCCGCCCGGATCCCTCTTTTCAATATATGCTGTCAGGAGGGAACGCGCCGGCGGGTGCCTTTGCGGGTGAGGACTGTCTCTCTTTTAATCCTCAAACAACGAGCGTTAAGCAGGCTCAAGGGCGGTGGAAAATCGTGGACGGTAGCCACTGGATGTTTGACTTCGGAAGCAATGAAGATGAAGCAAGAAAAGCTCTGGCGATTATCAAGAAATACGGCTTTACCAGGTCGTGCTTTGTAGGAAGACCCGGGCCAAGCTTTTTGTATCTGAGAAAATAAATCAACACAACGGAAGGAAAACGCCCGATAGCCGGCAATGGCTATCGGGCGTTTAAATTCATACCCATGATTTTGGGGATGTGCTTGACGAATTGGACTCGTAAAGGGGTCAAATCTCCTAATGACTCTTGTGGCTTTTGACCCCATAAGTTTACTTTCGATACCCTATTGTCTGGCAAAGGGTGATGCGCTGGTTCGGTCTAAGGTTCATCTCTTCCCTAAGAGCAGGTTTGTCAATCATTGCCCTAACGACAGTACCAAGTCCTTCAGATGCGCAAAACAAATAGACATTCTGCCCAATAAAGCCTGTGGCGGCGTAAGCTGTCAGTGCTTTGTCTTTATCTTTCATAAGCCGTCCGATGCCGTCAATTCTTTTGAAATCAGCTATATAGATGAAGGTCACTGGCGCATTCTCAACGGATTTTTTTGATGGTTGAAACATCTGCGTTGTTTTGGCCCTGAAATCTTGGGCTATCATCGGAATAAGGATATGCTTATTGGGTTCATAAAGATAAAGTCCTTTTTCCAGTGCAACATAAATATCGATCTCTTGCCAGTTCACTGCAGACGGTGCGGTGCGCTTTCCGGTACCAGGGCGATTGATACCAAAGGCTGCCCATAAAAGGTTAGACAGGACTTGTTCGGGCAGTTTTTTAGTACTGAATGAACGTGTGGTTTGTCTCTTCATCAATGCCTGCATAAGAGGTTTCCCACCGTTTGTTTGAGGCTTTGGAAGTGTGATCGGTTTAAGCTTTACTCCTGGACTATCAGGATTCACCGACTGTGTTTTACTGGTTCCAGCGCACGAACTAAAACCGATTAAAGAAAAACAGATTATAAGAATGAAAAACAGTAGTTGGCCAATATGGATAGACTTTTTCATATTTTACCTCCGTTAATTTATTTTAATCTCAAAAAACAAAAGTTTAATACCCCCCTATTATAATTAATAAGGATTTCTTCGTTAAGTAATTTTCCACTGGAAAATATCGCTCGGATTGAGGGACGGGCCACGGTCCTAGTGAAATGCGCTTTGCTGTTACCGTGTAAATTTCACTGGATATAACCCCGTTAAATTCCTGAAAGGAGTTGCTGTGCAACATTTAACAGGGTAAATCCGTGCAAATCCGTGTATTATCTTTTATCCCTTATTTCATTAAGTACTTCCTTTAATATGGTATTTAGTCTTGGCGAGGCTGCTTTTGACAATCTGGATGCGGTATCAGCGTTTCCTCTCCTATACGTACTTACCTTATCAGTGAAAGGGGGTGGGGTCAAACCCTGTAATTTGTATAAAGGGGTCAAATCTCCGTTTGACTCTTGTGGCTTTTGACCCCACGCACACCAATGACGCGAAAATATTACTTCGAAAAGATCCGCTCTTAATAACGCCGCATAAATCTGAACCGATCAAAGGTATTCCAAATAAATGAGGAGCAGAACTAAATTGGGTTAACAGTGTAAAAGGGGCTCCCATTAAATAGCGGGTCAAACACAAAGACTATCATCGCGGCTGGCGACCTCAACCATGTTTTTTCATATCAGTATTTTTACTCAAGCAGCCTTCCGGACCATGGATTCCCGGATTTGTGCAACTTCCGTGCTTTCAATATACGCCTCAAAAGTCATCAATCGATCGATAACGCCGCCAGAGGTGATTTCAATAATCCGGTTTACCACGGTATTTAAAAACTCATGGTCATGGGACGTGAAAAGAATCACTTCCTGAAAATTTATCAGGCTGTTATTCAAGGCCGTGATCGATTCCAGATCCAGGTGGTTGGTGGGTTCATCCAGCATCAGGACATTGGATTCGGAAAGCATCATCCGTGAGAGCATACAGCGAACCCTTTCCCCGCCGGAGAGCACATTGATCTTTTTAGTGGCCTCTTCTCCGGAAAAAAGCATTCGACCTAAAAAGGACCGGGCAAAGTTCTCTCCCTCTGTGGGAGGGGCGAACTGCAGGAGCCATCCGATAAGGTCCTGATCGCCGCTAAAATATGCACTGTGTTCCTTGGGAAAATACGAATGCGTAATGGTAACACCCCAGGAAAAGGAACCGCTGTCCGGCTGTATTTCTCCGGCCAGGATTTGGAAAAGGGTTGTTTTGGCCAGGCTGTTCTGGCCCATAAAGGCGATCTTATCCCCGCCGTTTACGGTAAAACTTATGTTGTTTAAAACTTTTTCACCGTCAATGGTCTTGGTAAGTCCTTTTACTTTTAGAATTACATTGCCGCAGGGTCTTTCCGGTTTGAAGCTAATAAATGGGTATTTCCTTGATGACACCGGCATGTCCCCAAGAGTGAGTTTCTCTAAGAGTTTCTTTCTGGATGTTGCCTGCTTTGATTTTGAGGCGTTTGCGCTGAACCGCTGAATAAACGCCTTTAGTTCATCGGCACGGTCAGTGTTTTTTTTGTTTTCCGCCTGTTTTTGTTTTAGCCTCAGCCGGCTTGCCTGGTACCAGAAATCATAATTTCCCACATACACAGAGATCTTGCTAAAATCAATATCAGCAATATGTGTGCACACCTGATTCATAAAATGACGATCATGTGATACCACGATTGCCGTGTTGCGAAACCTGTAGAGAAAGTCTTCAAGCCATGCAATGGACTTGATATCCAGATTGTTGGTGGGTTCGTCCAGAAGCAGGACATCCGGATTTCCGAAAAGGGCTTGGGCAAGGAGCACGCGCACCTTTTCCCCTCCCTCGAGTTCCTTCATCTGTTTTTGATGCATCTCTTCTGAAATCCCCAGATTTTTTAACAAAACCGCGGCTTCAGGCTCTGCCTCATAACCGTTCATCTCCTCGAAATCGATCTCTATCTCACTGGACCGGATGCCGAAAGAAAAAAAAAAATCAGGCTTGGCATA
>JAFDFT010000569.1 GCA_019309685.1 Deltaproteobacteria bacterium | reverse complement strand
AGAAACCCGTCCGGATATCGGCAACCTTTATTTTGGCGGATCTGAGGCCCTGGTTGTATTTGAAGATGTGTTTGTGCCGGAAGAGCGAATCTTTATGAAAGGGGAATTCAACTTTACCGGACCCATGATCGAATTGTTTGCCTCCCATCACAGGGCCAGTTACGGTGGATGTAAAGTTGGCGTGGGGGATGTTCTCATTGGGGCAACGGCCGCTATTGCGGAATTCCAGGGAACTGAGAAAGCTTCTCATATACAGGATAAAATTGCGGAAATGATACACCTGAATGAAACCCTTTACGCTGGCGCCATCGCGAGTTCGGTAAAAGGTTACCCAACCCAAAGCGGCGCATACGCCGTCAACAGGCTGTTAGCCAATACATGCAAGCTTAATGTAACCCGCTTTCCATATGAGATCTGCCGACTGGCACAGGATGTTGCCGGCGGGCTTCTGGTTACCATGCCTTCCATTGCGGATTTGGAAAACGCTGAAATCGGCCAATACTGCAGGAAGTATTTTACAGGGAAAAAAGGTGTAGAGAGTGACCGGCGTCTACGTATCCTTCGGTTCATAGAAAACACGACACTCGGTACCGGTGCAGCCGCTTACTTGACGGAGTCTTTACATGGAGCCGGATCCCCTCAGGCCCAAAAAATAATGATTTCCCGGCTTGCAGATATTGAATCATTGAAAAAATGCGCCTTCAGGCTTTGTGGTATTGAAGATCTATACTAGTTCTACTGGAAAAACATATCCTGAAATTTTATTCCGTATTCTGATATATGCCAAATTGACAAATACCATTTAGGATATGGTGGAAAAGCAACTGGACAGAAAAGAACAAAAAGCAGCATGCAAAGTGGTAAGACCGCACATAAAAGAAAAACGTTGAAAAAAGTCAACCCATTGTCGCCAGATCCGAAGTGGGATGTCATTGTCATCGGATCAGGGATCGGTGGTGCTTCTGCCGGCGCAATTTGCGCGTCACACGGCTTAAAAACACTTATCCTGGAAAAAAATCCACGGCCTGGGGGTGCCTGCTCTTATTATGAAAAGGATGGATTCCGATTCGATACGGGGACTCATCTTTTTGTCAGGGGGAATAAAGGGCCGTTTGGTATCTGTACCAGGCGGCTTGGTATGGGCACGCCCATCGAATTTCGTCGTACAAGAAAGATCGTGCGCGTTTTGGGGATGAACTTGGATTTGACCATATCCAAGGGAAAGCTGGGGATGTTTCTTGTCCTGATCCGGGTGATAAAACAGCTGCAAATTTCGCCCAGTTATTTTCCGGATATTTTTCTGCTCATGCGGGATATTATCTTTATGAGCCAGCATAAAATAGAGGTGCTGGACGCGGTATCTGTTGAAAATTTTCTTTTGCAATACACTAAGACACCGGAAGTTCAGGCCATTTTTGGAATGCTCTTTTCTCTTTTTTCCGTAATGCCTACTCAGCAATCTTCTGCAGGAGAAGCCGTTTGGAATATCCGGAAGCTTATGTTTGAAGAGAACCTGTGCTATCCAAAAGGGGGTGCAGCGGCCGTCCCAAATACAATACTTGAAGGCGCAAAACGGCATAGCGCACAGGTTTGGCTCAACGCCACCGTTAAAAAAATCCAGGTAGAAAATAATCATATATCCGGTGTTTTAATGGAAAATGGAGAAATGATTACGGCCAGTACCGTCATCAGTACGACGTCTTTATATGATACAATCCTCTCCTTGACTGGCAGGGAGCATTTTCCAGAAGATTACACCAGGAAAATAGAGCAAGTGAAGGGGTCCTGGGCGCCTGTTCAAGCAAAAATAGCTGTTAGAAAAAAGCTGGTAGAAGCCGGGTGCATCGTTGCCGGTGTACCCTTAAAGCTGGATGAAGGGTTTAGTGATAAAATACCGCGCGATGTTCAGTCAAATCTTGAAAACGGAGAAGTCGGCAACTACTTCATGATTTACGCGCCCGTTCCCACAAATTTTGATCAAAGCCTGGCTCCTGACGGATGCCAGATCATTACGGCTGCAACAGTGGCGCCGACTTTGGATATTCCCCTCAAAGATGAACCAGCAGCCTGGATTGATGCGATAATGAATACCCTCTACAAAGTAATTCCCGGGTTAAAAGAGAATATCCTTTTTTACGATTCCTGGTCGGTCAAGAATATAGCAAACTGGATGGGAAAAAGAAGCGGCTCGGCAATCGCTACCGCACAGATACCATCTGGCCATCACACACCTGTCCGGGGCCTTTATATGGCGGGCGACAGCGGAGGTGCTGCCAGAGGAGTGGGCACTGAGCTGGCCTGTCAAAGCGGTATGAATTGCGGAGATCTTGTAATCCGGGACAAGGTACACACATCACCGGTTTTATCTTGATAGAAGCCGTTCCCTTAAACGAACGAAAAAAGACGTCTGTTTCATTCCAGAATTGACATTCAACCATGCTCTTGTTATCAAAATGCTGCCGGATGCAAACTATGGACTTTCTATATGCTGGGTCTTGTTACATTGTCCCACTCAGTTTAAGGGCACGGGTTCATCCGTTTCTTAAAAACGTATTCCATAAAGAAAAATCCAGAGG
>JAFDFT010000120.1 GCA_019309685.1 Deltaproteobacteria bacterium | reverse complement strand
CGTGGGTAAGGAAAATAATACGGGAAGATCAGTTCGCTCTGGTTGTGCGCTCAACTCTCTCCCGGGCTGATTTAACGATATCAAAATAATCTTCATTATCAAATCCGAGCCGCTCCAGGGTCTCATCAAATGGTATCCCATATGGGTTATATCCCTTTTCCTTGTAGACCGCATCCGCTAATTTTTCGTATTGCTGAACACGAAAGTTTTGCAATAGGGTCAGCATCTCTTCATCATTTTTATTATCTGTAGAAACACCTATCACGTCGTGAATGTATTGAATATAATATTCCCTTCGCGACATGAACTCATTCATAAAAACCGGTGCCATGGCACGAAGCGGAATCGTGTCATGATCGCGGGTCCCAAAACCCTGGCGGATGTTAATCAGTTTGTGGAGCAGATAACATCGGTCAGATGCTTCCAGCAGATCCTCTAAGGTTTTTTCTGTACCAAGTGTGCCATTAACCAGGTCAAGATAATACGCAATTGTTGGAAAATTTTTAGACGGATCATCGGTTTTCGCTGCGTCCGGATGCCGAACATCAATCCAAGGCAGTTTGCAAAGGCCGACAATGTTAAACCAGGTCCTAAATAACGGAAACCATTTTAATGCCATTGCCTTTTTCTCAAACGTGGGCAGTTCGTTATTCAGCTGATCTATTCCGATAAGCCATGATTCATCATGCTGAGGCCCTTTTAGCGCAAACCCGTATCCGCCCTGCTGTGCGAGTGATTCTTTGGTAATATACATGGAAAATTCAAGACCTTTGCACTCCATCCCAAAAAGTGACAGTTCTTCAATAATTTCTTCCCTTGGTTTCCCGTTCCGAGCGGCAGCCGCTTTCGCTACCCAGGATTTCACATTTCTAAGACCGCGACCTGCTTCCAATGGGAATCCGGACTCACCTGCCGCCATTTTATGCAAAAGTGTCAATGTTGTTTCAATATTACCCCATTTCAGTTCCAGACCGTCTGTATCCGCTGTGGTCAGCAAACCTCTTTCATATGCCTCGAACAGGAACGCCATGACCACGCCTGTACTGATTGTGTCCAGGCCATACTCGTCGCAATACCATGAATATTCCAACATGCAGCCAATATCAAAAATGCCGAGATTGGTGACAGCTGCTGCTGTCTCGTATTCCGGACCGTCAACTGCCACCGCCTTTCCAGCCAAAGGGCCTGTTGTTAATATGTGCTCCTCACAGCCTTTGGTGCATGCCAGTGTACATCCCGGAAAACAGCCATCCGGTTTTTTTTGTTCAAAAATCTTTTCTTCAAATATTTGACCGGATACATTCTTTTCACGATCATCCCTTCCGTACTGGTAGTTGTTCACTGGAAGCAAATCATGAGAATTCATCATATCAAGCAAACAGGTTGTGCCCTGTGTGCCAAGGCGCATGGCTTTGGGATCTACCGCGCGGATCACGCCCTTGAGTTTCTTTCCCGCAGTCTTTAGTCTGGCAGAATCCGCGGGTTTATTCGAAATGCCTTTAGCCATTTCGCGCTTAACAAGAATTCCCCACAAATTCTTATCACGCATTACTGTGCCCAATCCGCCTCTTCCTGCCTGTTTGGCACGGCATCGTTTTCTTCTGACATCATAATAGACACTGTTCACACATCCGAAATACGTATTTTCAGCGCCAATCCCTGTGTTTACAAAAGCAACACCTGACGGCTTGCCGTCTCCCTTGAAGTTATCAACGATTTTTTCCGCCCAGTACAATGAATTTTCCGTTGAAAGCGCTTCTTCAATGCGGATCTCTCCTTTGTCACCGTCAATCACGACCATGACGTCCTGTTCTGACTTTCCGGTGACGGCTATCGCATCAAATCCCGACTTTTTTACCAAAGGGAAAAAGTACCCCCCCACATTGGAATCGCAAAACGTCTTTGTAAGCGGTGAGATGGAACCAATAATAAATTTTCCGGTGCCCGCAAATCCTGTTTCACCGCAAAAAGGACCGCCAGCAAATGCCAGTACATTCTCGTCGCTGTCATAACCGGTTTCCGCGCTCGTACCATCATACACGAGTTTGAGGCAATAACCGCGGCCTCCAATAAACATTTTTCGCATCTCTTCATGAATTTCTACGATGTCAATATCTCTGGAGCTTAAATCAATTTTAAGCAGTCGATGCGTATATCCATTTTCTATTTCAGATCGTTTATAATTAATCGATTCAACTGTCATATTGTTCTCCATTGTACTCAACTATCGAATATCACTTTAATATTCGTTGAAAGTTATAAGTTTAATTACGAAGGAGGGAATATATTATATGAAAAGCAGGGAGGTCAAGTGTAAAAGGATTTTCGTTAAAGATTATCCAGGCATGATTTACATTAGAAAGGGTTTCATTTTATTTAACTCAACCCGTAAATTCGGTCATCCTGAACTCGATTCAGGATCCAGGAAAACTCTATTTAACAATTTTCTCCTATTGATTCATTTCTCCCCATAAAGTTCATTTTCCTGGATGCCGGATCACGTCCGGCATAACGATACGGTTACGGCTA
Source organism: Deltaproteobacteria bacterium (assembly GCA_019309685.1). Taxonomy (GTDB): domain Bacteria; phylum Desulfobacterota; class Desulfobacteria; order Desulfobacterales; family JAABPS01; genus JAABPS01. The sequence continues at coordinate 4,434 of JAFDFT010000120.1, read as the reverse complement.
AAATCAAATATTAAGAGGTACCTATACGGAAAACAACGACCACAAAACAGCAATTACACCAGAAACAATGAAGTGTGTTTCAACTAAAAATTCCAGCCGAACACCAGGCAAAAGATAAACTCTTTCGTAACTCGTGAGCATCAAGAGCATTAAAAGAGGACTTAAAGTCAGGAAAAAACCAAGACTTGGTAAAAAACCAATGGCGCTGGAAAGAAAAAGAAGAACCGAAAGGACGGTCAGCAGTCTTTTTAATACACGTCTGGCCCGCTTTTCACCAATCAATAGCGGAATAGTTTCCTTTCCAACAATCCTGTCACCCTGCATATCCAGCATATCAAAAAACGCGGACCTGACAAAAACCATACCCGTTGACCAGACAAACACAAGTATCGCGCCAATACTGATCTTTCCTGAAACTGCCAGTACCGGAAATATTGAAGTGACAACGCCCCATGCGATAGCAATCAACGCGGTTTTCGATCCCGGCACATCTTTTATTCTCCGGATCTTTCCTCCTGTTAAAAATTTTGGGATAATTTTAAGATTATAACTAAGCCCCAACAGACTCATCGCGAAAAGTGTCAGAAAAGGTCCCAGCCCCATGGTTAAGGCTGTAAGCAAACCAAACCCTCCGGACGCCAGCGCAAAAAATGTGAGGAAGAAGATATGCTTCTCGTAAAACGCTGCCCTATCCGGATCATTGTAACGGTCTTCTTTATTCCCTGTAAGATGATTGAGAGTGTGCATGGATTGCACATACAGCATAGACACAATAACATATGGAAGGAAATCACGTATACTCAATAACCGGGTGCAGGCAAAGCAAAGACATCCCGCCCCAACAGATACATAAAAATTGGTAAGCAGGAGATATCGCTGGATAGCGAAAATGGCCTTTTTCCATCTCTTCCCTTTTTGAAAAGGAAGCGTCTCCAGTGCTCTGTAAACTTTGCTGATAATCCAGTTTGGCGTGGAAGCCCCGGCAGCAATACCAATGCTTTTAGCAGATGCGAGGGCCTGCATGTCTAGTTCCGATTCTGTTTCAACATGGTACACGGGTTTACCTGTAAGCCTTGCAATTTCAGCAAGTCTTTGCGTATTTCCGCTGTTATGCCCACCAACGGCAATGACGACATCAACGGATTGTGCGAGTTGTTTTACTTCTGCCTGACGTCTTTCCGTTGAATCACAAATGGTATTAAATATTTCATAATGAGGAAACTTCTGACTCACCCAATTTTTTACCTCATTAAAAAAGACAGTGCTCTGAGTTGTCTGGGCTACAAGTATTGCTTTATCAAAAGCGGGTAGCCTGTCCAGCGCTTCAATACCGTTTACCACACATCCTTTTCCTTCAGCATAACCCAAAAGCCCTACGACTTCCGGATGGTCGCTATCACCAATAATAATGGATGCGTAGTTCTTCCGGGCATGGCGCTGAATAATACTTTGGACTTTAATAACGCGCGGACATGTAGCATCCAAAACATCAAAACCAGCATCAATTAGACCCTGCTTTATTTCTGGTGGAACTCCATGTGCCCGGATCAGAACCGTACCAGAACCTTTCGAAGGGATTTCAGTAATAACGGATATCCCTTTTTCTTCCAAAAGCTTCATGACTTGTGGATTGTGAATGAGAGGGCCGAATGTCTGGATAGGGGCCTTATGGTTTCCGGGCGCATCCAATGCCGCGTCTACTGCACGCCGCACTCCCATACAGAATCCCGCTGTTTTAGCAATAAATACTTTCATTTAATCCCCGGAAGAACCTGGTTCCAATTAAACAGGTACCGCAAAACATATTTCCTGCGTTGACCTATTTTTTTAGAAAGACTTTATGGTCTACCAGCGAAAGGGAATGGATTTTTGCTTTTAAAAATTTCTGATCTCCAAATATGCTTACCAGTTTGATACCATCTTCTTCGGGTTCAATCCTGTCGACGGCCTCCATGATCAGTTCATTTTCATCTCCTTCGATCAGATAAGCATTTGCTTCACACATTGTTTTTCTCCTTGTTCAATTTTATTTGAAAGGCAACGGTTATTACCTGAATCTTGCATGCAAATAATTCTGCGTTTTTTAAGAACCGCTTTGCTCTTCCTTTTTTTGATAATGTTTCAGGTGCTTGTGGATGATCTCTTCAATCAGCTTTGGAAGAGGCAGGGGAGCAACACCTGAAAACACTATATTCTCCTGTGAAAGCGGCAAAAGTATCTTTTTTGCGCGACTAACCGAAACAGATTCCGCCATTTTCGGAGTGACTTCTCCCATCATCGCGTGCGGTATAATAATTCCAATAGGACCGATAACAATATCGGCCTTCCCAACAGTTTGAACAATCGCGTTTTCTCCGGACGCGCCTCGATTTGCCTTTGCCTTTAGCATCTGAGCCGTTGCGATGGCATTGGTCCCCAGCGCTAAAATCTCAACTTTTTCCCCAAATAAATCCTTCAACTTGGTAATGATAGCGCTGCCGATACCGCCTCCCTGTCCATCAATAACACATATTTTTTTTATTTCAGTCATTATAGCTTCTGTATTTTTATCCGGCTTCGACGTGCACTTTTTGGAAGACGTCTTCGCGGACCTTTCTTTTTTGTCGTTGGAATCCAGCCTTTTTCACCTTTTGTTGTGTCATGACCGTCAATATTTTCTGATGTGTTTAAGATTATTTTCTCAAACTCCGGTGAACTGATAGTGGCCGCTCCCTGTAAAACAGCGTGCTCTATAATATCCCGGTCAGAACTGACAACAAGCGCTTTTTCTTTTAATCTGTTCGACATCTTTTTTATAACCGCATCTGCCGATTGGCCGCGTCTGGAAAATCTTATTTCAATCCCCCTGAATCGATCCGTAGGGGTCGAAAAAGAAGGCGCCCCCGATCCATCAAAAACCACAGTTATTCGGTGTTTTCTGACCTTCCCGTAATCGGCAAGACATTCCAGCAAAGCCTCCCTGCCCCGCTGTATATTGATCTGATCAACATCAGAAAGTGATCGCGACTGACGTATCAGATTGTAACCATCAATAATAATATGAATAGACATAAAAACTTCATGAAGGCTTAAGAAGGCCGAGGAGACGGTCAAGGTCGTCATCACTGTAAAATTCGATTTCAACCTTTCCTTTTTGCGCGTGCTTTATAATCTGGACCTTGGTGCCAAAGTAACGTGCCAAGTCATCAGCAACATCTGTCAGATGCCGCTGCTCTGAATTTTTCGAAGGTTTGGATGCCTTTTTCTTTTTCGTCTTTAAATTTTTAATTAAGGCTTCGGTCTCTCTTACAGATAGCCCTTTTGAAACAATCGTTCGATACGCAGCATTGAGCTGAGCGGAGGATTCAATACCCAGCAATGCTCTAGCATGTCCCATGCTCAGTGTACTGTCCATAATACTGGCCTTGATATCATCGGGCAGTTGCAAAAGCCTTAAAAAATTCGCGACTGCCGGTCTGCTTTTCCCGACCTTCTCCGCAGTTTTTTCCTGGGTTAGATTAAATTCTGAAATGAGTCGATGATACGCTTCAGCCTCTTCGATGGGGTTCAGCGCTTCCCTTTGTATATTTTCGACAATGGACATCTCCAGTAATTTCAAATCTGAAACAACCTTAACAACCGCAGGTATCTTTTCAAAACCGGCCAGTTTGGCAGCACGCAGCCGTCTTTCACCTGCAATCAGCTCGTAACCGATATCATCCTTACGGATCAGGACCGGCTGGATAACACCCTGTTCCTTTATAGATTGAGCCAGTTCATTTAACTCATCCTCAGAAAAATTTCTTCGCGGCTGAAAGCGGTTTGAGTGAATCAGGGAGATATCACATTGAAAATAATCTTTTTGAGCTTCTTTACCTGGCTCAACATCAGGGATCAATGCACCAAGCCCTTTGCCAAGGGCTAATTTCTTTCCTTTTTTTGAACTCAAAAGCGCTTCTCTATCCATTTAAACCCGTTGTTTAAAATTTTTATTTTATTTACGCTCATTTGAGCGTTAATCATTTTAACTATAGACCAAACTATCAATTCCTTATTATTTCTTTTGCTAACTCAAAATAACTCTTGGCACCCGCAGAATTCGCGTCATAAAGCAAGATAGGCATGCCAAAGCTGGGAGATTCTCCAAGCCTTATGTTTCTGGGAATAACGGTTTTAAAAACCAGATCTTCGAAATGCTTCTCAGCATCCTGGGCAACCTGAAAAGAAAGATTGGTTCGTCTATCGAACATGGTTAAAAGAATGCCCGCGATAGAAAGATCCGGATTCATGGTCTGTTTAATACGCTTTACAGTCTGTAAAAGCTGGCTCAATCCTTCCAGAGCGTAAAACTCGCATTGAAGGGGGATAAGCAATGAATCCGCTGCCGTCATGGCATTAACAGTTAAAAGGCTCAGCGAAGGCGGACAATCGATAATAATATATTCATAAGTATCG
>JAFDFT010000568.1 GCA_019309685.1 Deltaproteobacteria bacterium | reverse complement strand
CGGTGTTCCGGTGTTATTAAAAGAACTGGAATCCCTTCTTGATGTGTCTGCAAAAACCATTCTTGACAAACCTCTGAGTGACCTTTTAAAACACTATCAAACGCCGGGTGAATGGCAGCAGACTATTCGTAAACGCGAAAATCCCATAAGAAACAGAGGGGCTATAACTGCTGTCTTTGGATCACTTGCTCCGGACGGAGCTGTCATCAAAGCCGCCGCTGCTTCTGAACTGCTGCTGAAACATAGGGGGCCTGCCATCGTATTCGAATCCCCGCAAGATGCAGTTAATAGAATTGATAACCCGGATTTAAAAATTACTTCGCAACATGTAATGGTTCTGCGAAATGGTGGTCCGGTTGCCGCCGGAATGCCGGAAGCGGGATCTTTGCCCATACCAAAATATCTCGCCGCTAAAGGAGTGAAGGATATGGTCCGGATTTCAGATGCGAGAATGAGCGGAACAGCATACGGCACCATCGTGCTGCATTGTTCTCCCGAATCAGCAGTTGGTGGGCCGATAGCACTGGTAAAAGACGGAGACCTGATTGAGCTGGATGTTGCTGAAAAGCGTATTGATCTGCTGATTAGTGATGAAGAACTGGAGAAAAGAAGAAAGTCGTTCATTCCACCGAAACTGCCTGAGAGAGGGTGGAAAAGATTACATCATCAACATGTCCTGCAGGCGCACCTGGGATGTGACCTGGATTTTCTTTAAAAAAAGAGGTGGATAAAATGAATTCGATTTATATAAATGGAGCATGGACCAAACCTGTTTCAGGTCAAACAAAAGCCATAGAAAATCCTGCCACAGGTGAGCAGGTGGAAACTGTAGATTACGGTGGAAAGGAGGATGCACTTTCAGCCGTCAAGGCTGCTTCGGAAGCATTTGAATCCTGGAGCAGTAAAACCGTCTATGAACGTGCCGACTATTTAAGAAAATTAGCTGATGCAATCAGGGAAAACAGTGATGAATTATCTAAAACACTTATACAAGAGGTAGGAAAAACCCAGCCGGAGTCTTTAGGAGAAATAAATGCCGGGGCTGATCAATACGAATGGTACGCCGAAGAAGTTAAACGTTCATCAGGAGATGTTATACCACATCGATTGGAGAACCGGCGCCACATGACCATCCGTCATCCTGTCGGACCGGTTGCGGCGATTTCTCCCTGGAATTTCCCCATACTGCTTTCCGCCCGAAAACTGGCACCCGCTCTTGCTGCAGGGTGTACGGTTATTAACCGGCCAGCCAGCCAGGCGCCTCTCACGATGATTAAGATTTTTAATATAATGGACGAAATCGGGTTTCCAAAAGGAGTTGTAAACCTGGTTGTGGGAAATCCCGGGGAGTGTTCCGAGGTGTTCGTTGCCGACGATCGAATCAAAAAAATCAGTTTTACGGGATCCTTGGAAGTGGGTCAACAATTATATGTGGCCTGTGCATCCAGAATGAAAAAGATCTCCCTTGAACTGGGGGGACACTCTCCCTTCATCATCCTGCCGGATGTTCCCGTTGACCATGCTGCAGATAATGCGGTCTTTGCCAAATACCGTAATATGGGACAGGTATGTATTTCGGCAAGTCGATTTTACGTTCACCACTCGATGAAGAGTGCGTTTGAACAAAAAGTGGTAGAAAAAGTATCCCGTTTAAAAATTGGCAATGGTCTTGAACCAACCACGGACGTGGGACCTCTTTTCGAAAAAAAGAGGGTGGATGACTCTTTGCGATTGATTTCAGATATAAAAGAGAAAGGCGGAAAAATTTTAGTGGGCGGAAAGCAGCCTGCTGGAGACAAATACAGCAAAGGTTACTTCTTTGAACCAACAGTAGCAACGGACATTAACGGAGATATGCAGATCCTTAAAGAAGAACCTTTTGTGCCCATCATGCCTATTATCGGATATGAAACCATTGAAGAAGTAATCCGGATGGCGAATGATACCCCGTATGGTCTGGCAGCATATGCTATGACCAATAACCTGAAATGGGCGACTGAAATTGCGGAAAAGATTGAGGCAGGGATTATTGGAATTAATGACTGCTCCCCGGCTGCTGCACAATGTCCGTTTGGTGGTATGAAAAAAAGCGGTGTTGGCCGCGAGGGATGGAAACAAGGGTTGGAAGGATATTATGAAACCAAGTATATTTCCTTTGGGTTGTGAGATACATTATAAATTTTTCCAGCGCTTACGACTAACATGAAATAAAATTAAAAATATATAAATTTGGACCGTCTCCAAAAAAGTTGATGATATGAGAAAGATTCGAGTGAGGTATTGAAATAATTATTAAAAAATATCGAATAATGAACTCCGAATGTCGAAGGCAGTGTGTCACTACCATTAGCACTGTTAA
>JAFDFT010000567.1 GCA_019309685.1 Deltaproteobacteria bacterium | reverse complement strand
CCCAACGGAGATCCCCCTGTAATAACAACCAGATCACCATTGTTAACAAGCCCCATGCCCAGTGCAGTTTTGGAAGCATTGGAAAACATATCTTCAATCGTCTGCGACAGAGAAACCTTGTACGCCTGTACCCCCCAAACCAATGCCATCTTTTTCCGGACAGCATCAGAGGACGTGAATCCCACTATAGGAACACTTGGACGATATTTGGCAACACGTAGAGCCGTGCTCCCCGATTCTGTAAAAGCAATGATCAGTTTTGCGCCCAACTGGTGTGCTGTATGGCATGCTGCAAAGGCAATGGCATCATCTACCTGCGGCACAAGGTCTGAGCCGCGCCCTAACAGCTTCTGCTGGTACGGAAAAGAATGCTCTGCTTCTGCCATAATTCGTGACATCATCGCCGCTGCTGCTTGAGGATAACTCCCCACAGATGTCTCAGCGGAAAGCATCACCGCGTCCGTTCCGTCAAATACAGCATTTGCTACGTCAGCCACTTCCGCACGGGTAGGCTGAGGTGCATGTATCATGGATTCGAGCATTTGCGTAGCCACGATAACGGGCCTGCCAAACCGGTTGCATTTGGCCACTATCTGCTTTTGGATCATTGGAACTTTCTCTAAAGGAAGTTCCATCCCCAGATCACCTCGTGCAACCATAATGCCTTCACTGGCAGATATGATACCATCCAAATTCTGCACCGCTTCTGCGGTCTCAATCTTGGAAACAATCGGTATCCCTGTACCCTTCTGCTCCAATACCTTTTTAACACTTTTTACATCCTCTTCATTTCGGATAAGAGAAAGCGCAAGATAGTCAATGCCGTGTCCCATGGCAAAATCAATTTGGGCAAGCATTGTATCATTGATATAGGGAGCCGTATGAGATGAACCGGGAACCACCAGCCCTCTATCTTCTTTTAAAACACCGCCTACAACCACACGGCATTTAATTGCATCTTCAAGAACCTGCTCTACACAAAAGGTAAGTTCCCCATCTCCAACAAGAATATCATCTCCAGCCTTAACTTCCGTTACTAAACTGTAAGCATTTACAGATACTATGCTGCTGTCACCTATCATATGTTGAGCTGTAAGTGTGAATTCCTGACCCTCTTCAAGAAGAACTTTCCCATCCTTCAAAGGACCTGTTCTATATTTGAGCGCCGGCAAATCCATTAGAAGCGCAAGCGGTCTGGAGGAGTCTTCAACTGTTCGAAGAGTCTCAACATATCTGGCGTGATCATCAAAACTTCCGTGAGACATGTTCAGCCGTGCCACAGACATACCACTGTTAATCATCTGTTTTAGCACTGTGTCAGAGCTTGACGCCGGCCCGATGGTACATACAATTTTTGTTCTGATTTTATGTAACATTAGTAATTCTTTTCCTTGTTTTTATTCTTCATTCTTTTTTTGGGAAAAATATTATTTTTTGAGGCCCGTTAAAGTAAACCGTTCTCACATGTTAGATTTCTTAAAAAGCAGTCAATTTTTTTCTATTTCAAGGAAGGCGATAATTTTAACCACCCCGTACGATCTTTCAGACCTACGGGGCAGGCATTCATATATTGAGTATTTCGAGGATTAATCCGCCAAAGGCGGATGTCCCACCTAACACAAAAATTGGCCAAAAACGGACGCTTTTTAGAAATCCGGAAGGGTTTAACGTAATACCCTCAAAACACTACTCTCCATTATTGCCATGATTTCTTTTTTGTCAAATCCATCCTCCATCAAGGCCTGTGTCAGTGACGAAAGGCCGCTGACGTCATCAAATACCGTTGCGGCTCCGTCAAAGTCAGATCCCAAGTCTACATGTTCAATAGCCACAACATCAAATATCATTCTAACGGCTTTTTGAGCGTAAAAAAAGTGCTTTTAAGACCTGAAATTAACACCTGTTAACATCATATCCCCATAATATCAATTAATTATCAGGTCCGATCCTCCACAATTTTCTATAAATCATTTTAAAACCCTCGTCCAGCATATGAAATATTGCGTATCAAAGGATATAGTAATATTGTATAATAGTTATATGAAAGCTGTTCGTTGACAACCTATTAATACTACTTAGATTAGTATATAAATTAAAACAACCCGCCTTTACTCTTCGAGTTATGGCGAGGATGCTTCGCCAGTTTATCTGCGCAATATCTCTCAGACGGGATATGAATTACATGATCTTGTGGCGGGGACGAATAAATGGAGAAAAAATAATGAATTTTGAAACCAGAGAACAAGTTTTAGAAAAAGTTATTTCCATGGAAAAACCAAAATGTCCTCATTGCGGTATGGAAATGCAAATATGGGAAGTTCCCCCTATTAGCATGGGAGATGGATTGGGATGGGGTGTACCT
>JAFDFT010000566.1 GCA_019309685.1 Deltaproteobacteria bacterium | reverse complement strand
CTTCCATGGCTTTTTCAGTGCCAGTTAAAATATACGACGCCCGGCCCATATCGCCGGGAATTAGAATGGGCTGGCCCACGTCGCGGTAAGTTTCAGGTAGCGCCGGATGTCCCGGTGGGAATGATCGGGTCGCCCCTTTTCGATGAACACACACAAATTGCTCTTTCCCATTGATAACATGCGTTTCTTTTTTGGCGATATTATGACACACATCATAAATCAACTTCATTTCAAGATCTTTTGGCCCCATACCGAAGACGGTTTGAAAAACTTCCCGGGATCTGTGCAATAGCACCTGCCGGTTGGCCCAGGCATAATTGGCAGCGCATGCCATTGCGTTGTAATAACGCCTACCCGCTTCAGACTGAATGCCAGCGCAAGCAAGCTGCCGGTCAGGAAGATCAAAACCGAGATTTGCTGCCTGTTTTGTCATGGAAGCAAGAAAATCATCACATACCTGATATCCGAATCCCCTGGAACCGGAATGGATCATTAAGGTCACTTGCCCCTCAAACAGCCCGAAACGGTTCGCAGCTTCCTTCTGATAAATCGTATCCACAACACCAACTTCTATAAAATGATTTCCGGAGCCCAATGTCCCAAGCTGATTTTTCCCTCTTGACAAAGCCCTTTCACTGACAGCTTCCGGATCGGCATTTTCCATACACCCATTGTCTTCAGTATGCTCTATATCATCTTCTTCGCCAAGTCCTTGCTGAACAGCCCAGCGACTTCCCTGTCTGATGGCTTTTTTTTCTTCTTTCACAGATAGCTTTAAAGGGCCTGTTGAGCCAACGCCCGAAGGAATATTTCTGTACAACGCATTAACCAGATCTTCAATTTTTGATTTTACTTCCTTCTCAACAAGAGAAGTCGAAGCAAGACGGACGCCGCAGTTAATATCATAACCAACTCCTCCCGGAGAGATAACGCCGGTATCCCAATCAAAAGCGGCCACTCCGCCAATAGGGAATCCATAGCCCCAGTGAATATCCGGCATCGCCATGGATGCTTTTAAAATGCCTGGAAGTGTGGCGACATTTACTACCTGCTGAAAGGCTTCTTCGGTTTTACCTTCCTTCATCATGGAGGCGCTCGTGTAAATAAACCCCGGCACGCGCATGGTGCCCGTTTTGGGGATTTCCCAAAGGTAGTCGGTGACTTGTTTTAGTTCCATAATTATATTTTTCCTTTTAAATACTTCTGCCGTTTGGTTTCAGGAAATTTTTCAATAGCGTACCTGAGCATGGTTCGAGGCATTGTTTTATAATGTTCTTTTAAAAATGCTTCTTCAGCCTTTAAGTCACGCTTTCCAATTTCACGAAGCATCCATCCCACTGCTTTATGCATCAGATCTTCTTTATCTGCTAATAGCGTTTTAGATATCTTGATGGTCTCTGAAAATTGATTGGATTTGATAAATTTAAACGTTGAAATAATAGCTATTCTGCGTTCCCATAAATTTTTGGACTTGGCCAAAGCATGAAGCTCTTTTTTACTTCTATTTATCAAATACGCACCCGCAATATGAGGCGCGGACAAGTCAACAAGATCCCAGTTGTTGATATATTTGGTTTTACGTATATAAAACTGGTATATTCTTTTTTTCACTGTTTCATTACCTGACGTAAATTTTTTTATAAGTATCAGCAGGGCCAGCATTCTTTCTTCGTGTATTTTAGAAGATAGGAGCCGGCCGCACTCTTTTAAGGATATGTCAATATATTCTTTTGCCACCTGTCTGAGTTCCGGTACTTTTACGCCAATAAAAATATCTCCTTCGCCGTATTCTCCGGGACCGGTTTTAAAAAAACGTTGAAGTATTTTAGCTTTTTCCTTGCTTGATAGTTTCTTTAGTTTTGCCTGAATAGTTTCCACTGACATGATGGTATTCCTACGTTTTTTAAACGTCAAATATTACGTTTGATATCCAGCATTCCGATTTTTGTTCCACCTTGATTTTATGATAAGTGACGGCTTTTATCTCATTTTTTATTTCATGAATATCAGGGTCAAACAGATCATAGGTGATCGTAGCTGACAGTTTCTTCTCAGAGATTGAATGGATATCCGCTACCTTTACGAGCATCTTTTCGCCGTTCCATAAATACAATAATTCTCTTAGCCAGTTTACCATCAAGTCACACGTATCTGATCCCTGAATACGAAGGCCACTTTCATTTTTACCAATAAGGATGCTTGAATTTGTGATCAAATCAAACATGGCCAACGCAGTATTCACAAACAGGATTTTTTGATCTGCACCTGTAACTTCGATACCGAAATCTGCTGTATGGTCAATGAGTTTGTATTGCACTTTTTTGATTTAAGTTCTTTTCTTTTGGGTTTTAAATTTAATTTAAGTTC
>JAFDFT010000565.1 GCA_019309685.1 Deltaproteobacteria bacterium | reverse complement strand
CCTTTTTAGCCAAGCATTATCAGACCGGCGACCCATGACATTTTTTCAGCATCTGATTCTGCTTCGCGCCCATTAATATTTACAGGCCACCCGCATTTTTTTATTAAGTTAGAGACATTAATGCCGAATCCGGACATCGAAGGGCGGGCATTTTGCGGATTGCGGCATTTACCATTTTTTGAAAGCCTGCGGCATTCTAAATGGTTATAACAGAAGATTATTTTGCAGGAACCTCCGGCAAATGCTTTTGAGTCAGTATACCCCATCCTAACTGCTTCTTTTTCAACACTTGCAGCGATTTCATGAAGGAGCCGCATAATGTCTCTGCGTTCATCAGAAAAAAGGGCCGCAGAAGGAACAATAATTCTCACGACGACGGCATGCGTATGAGTCTTTTTCAGTGTGCGGAATTCTGTTGGACCGGAAACATGTGGCGGACAGCTCGGTGAAAGTCCATAATAAACACATTTGGGTTCAATGCAATAATTCGCCAGATTGTCTTCAACTGAAATATTTTGCGAATCAATTATCGCACTTTCACTGGCACCCATAACGATTGCTTTCTGTATCAATTTGTCCAAATGCATACCGGTTATTTCTTCTTGAAGAATAGGAATTTTATTTCGACTCATTTCTTATTTTGCAATTACTTTTGCAGTCTTTAGCAGTAATGTCGAATAAAGCGTCAATCAGGGCAATCGAATAGCTTCCAGGCGATTTTGCTTTTTTCGCAGCAAGTTCACCGCAAAGCCCAAATACTGAAAGAGCTGTTGAAGCTGCAGACAGCGGGTTTATGTCAACGGCTAAAAACGCGCCGCAAATAGCCGAGGCTGTGCAGCCTGTTCCGGTAACACGTCCCATCATAGGATGGCCGTTGTGTACACTGATAGTGGATATTCCGTCTGTAATAATATCAACCGGCCCTGTCACCGCGAGAACTGTGCCAAGTTCGTTTGCCATCTCCTTCGCGGATTGTTCAGCATCATCTACCGAATGAGCGGAGTCAACGCCGCGAGTGGTGCTTTTTTCGTCCTTCAGTGAAAGAATTTCTGACGCATTGCCCCGTACAACCGATATGGAAACACTTTGGAGTATTTTTTTGGCGGATTTTGTACGCAGCTTCGTAGCGCCGGAGCCAACTGGATCGAGAATTACAGGAATGCCGGCTTCATTCGCTTTTTGAGCTGCCTTTATCATGGACTCGATCCAGTCATTGGTAAGTGTTCCAATATTTAGAACGAGCGCACCCGCCAACTGCACCATCTCTTCAACTTCATCAACTGAATGTGCCATAACGGGAGAAGCTCCGATGGCAAGCAGTGCGTTTGCGGTATAATTCATTACAACGAAATTAGTTATATTGTGTACCAGAGGATTGAGCTCTCTTAATTTATCAAGGTTTTCGGCGGCTTTATCAGGATTAATATTCATTGTATGTTCCTTTTTTCTACCCTATTAATTAGGGATATCGAATGAATAGATTGAATCGTATCAGTTACAGCATGTTTCGAATGAAGCCAATTTTAGCTGTTAGCACGTCTCAATCCAATTGAGTTTGAGTTTTTTATGGCTCTGCGCACAATCCTTTAGGTAGAGATCTATCAGGTTTTGATATGGCAGCCCGGTCTCCCTTGAAAGCTCTTTGAAATACTCAATTGTATCCGTTTCCAAGCGGATAGTAACCTGCTTTTTCAATCGCTTAGCATACGGATTTTTCCTTCCCTTCATTTTAGGAAAATCGTATTCTTTTCTCATTTTTTATCTCTCTTTATATGATTTTAGCTCAATTTTAGTTGCCTTACGTGTTGAAAATATTCTGATAATATCTTCTTTCTTCCCTTTCTTGTACAAATAGCTCACAACAAGTATGCGTAGTTTATCGCTTAAGCCAAGTAAGATAAATCGATTTTCTTCGTATGAGTGGTCAGGATCGTAGAACTCAATAGCATTGCCATCATAAAATACAGTCTTATCTTCAGAAAAAGAAACTCTATGTTTTTTCTGATTAGTATTATCCTTATTTTTGTCCCATTCGAACTTAAGTTCAAACATAATTATATAATAATTATAATATACTGCGTTGTCAAACTATTGTTATAGGCCATTTTTGCTCATTCGAAATCAATCATGAAAAAAAGCTATCGGAAGGTTCAGCAAAATGCAACTCTTTGGGGAACTGTCCCATGTCTACTGTATTGTGCTCACGTAACGAATTCACGAATTGTTCAGGTAAAAACGCAGGAAGGGTAAACGTGGAGCGCATTTTTGTTCCGTACGAAGCCTCTTCATACTCATGGACGCCACATCCCAGGGTATATCGTCGGGACCTGGGCCGAGTGGACTGCCCACATTAACATGGCTGTAAATAGTGGAAATGGGAGCTGATTCCGGTTCCTCCCATCGGATACGAAGGATTTGCGCGGATACGTCACTGATTTTTTCACAGGCCATATGTATGGCGCCGGCATGGCCTACTTTGTCTGGCGGAATTTGCCATTCGAGTGCAAGATGATCTTCGGGATGCCACAATTGGTAAGTATCGTTGTCCATATTGTCCCACCACCAATCGATCATCTCTGTTGTAACATCATGTAGCTCATGTTCTATAACAAGCGCCTTTGTCTCATTCTTTAATAATTCTTTATAGACTACGTTCGGGGATGATTTCTTCATTATTATCTTTACCTCCAGCCTTGAATATTTAGCAAAGGGATCATACTCTTTTAAGTGCTTATTCGATTTTTATAAAGATGAATAGGAAGCTTAACGTATAAAGATTATAAACGAAATATATTTCTTTTTATCCTAAAAAGAGAAAGAGTCAATAGGAGATATGCACTCTTTTTATGTATTCTCAATGGTACGTATTTATGGTAATATGAAAAACAGGTATAAATGACAGTATAATAATTTAAAGAGGTTAAACTATATTATATCCGTTGGGTTGTGTCGGATTTAATACTTCTGTTTAATAAAAATCATATTGCATCATGTCTGGTATTATTGAAATAAGTCAACTTACCAAATACTATGGGAAGCATAGAGGCATCGAGGATGTTACTCTTTCGATTGCTTCAGGGGAAATATTCGGCTTTTTAGGGCCTAATGGAGCAGGAAAGACAACGACCATCCGTTTATTGCTGCACCTGCTAAAACCAAACGCCGGAACCATTACTATTTTAAGTAAATCGCTGTCACAGAATTATGCCGAGTTATTATGCCGGGTCGGTAATCTCCCAGGCGATCTATCCCTTTACGAATCCATGGCTGGCCGTGATTTTTTAGCCTTTATGCACCATCTATCCGGTAACGAACCTGTCCTGCAAAAAGAATTACTGGATGTGTTTGAGCTAAACGAGACAGCGTTAAACAAAAAAATTAGATACTACTCAAGCGGCATGAGACAAAAACTGGGCTTAATCCAGGCTATGCAAGAGTCTCCCCCGTTGTTAATACTGGATGAGCCGACCTCCGGTTTGGATCCCTTGATCCAGCAGGTGTTGTATGATCAATTAAGAAGGTTTAAAAAAGAAGGTAAAACAATCTTTTTTTCTTCGCATCATTTGCCGGAAGTAGAAAAACTTTGTGATCGAGTGGGTTTAATACGGGATGGGAAATTGATCGCCGTTGAGGATATTCATATGCTTAAAAGCAAAATGGTGCGGCGTATGCATATTGAATCGGAAGAAACATTGAACCCAAAATCGTTTTTGTCCGACAGTATAAAAATGGTCAAATATGAGAATAATATATTAGAATTACAGATTTCAAGCGGGGATATTAATCAACTGATTACTAAACTGGCTGAAGTGAAAATTAAAAACTTCGTTTTT
>JAFDFT010000119.1 GCA_019309685.1 Deltaproteobacteria bacterium | reverse complement strand
TTCCCGCCACCCGAGAAACGATAGTCCTTCAGCAGCAACTGTCTTCTCGACAAACTCCTTGTAAGCTTCAAGCGGTTCAGCATCCAGAGGCATAAAGATCATGCCGACGCCGTAATTTCCTTGTTCTGGGAGACTAATATGTATCGTCTGGCAGGCTTGAATAAAAAAATCGTGTGGTATCTGAAACAAGATCCCCGCGCCATCTCCTGTTGCTAAATCTCCGCCTATGGCACCGCGATGCATAAGATTTTCGAGCACCTTAATCCCTTTTAAAATTATGTCATGATTTTTTATGCCGTCAATATTGGCTACAAATCCTACACCGCAGGAGTCATGTTCATTAGCAGGATCATATAGCCCTTGTGCTTTGGGTAATCCATTTGCTTTTTTGCTTATTTTAATCATCTTTAATTTGTTTTTCCCTTCAAACATATAGAATAAAAAGGCACACATGGATGCTAATTGCTATGCCTTTTTTCTGACGCTTAAGTTTGATGAACTCGTAAAAAGTCCAATTTAGACGGTTTCGTAATAAGTTCAAATTCAAGGCGTGCAAATTTTGCAATCATGAGGCGTACTCATCGTACGTTGAATGGTTACAAAATGCAGCACAACACAAAAGTTGGACTTATTACGAAACCGTCAAGTTTCTATGACCAGTCCAACCGGACAATGGTCCGACCCGTGAATATCGTTATCAATAAAGGTGTCTTTTATCCATTCCTTATCAATTATATTTTGAGTGACGAAAAAATAGTCTATCCGCCATCCCGCGTTCGTTTTTCTAGCATTGAACCTGTAAGACCACCATGAATACTTGACTGTATCCAGGTTAAAATGCCTAAACGTATCCACGTATCCGTTTCCGATAATTCTGTCAAGCCAATCTCTTTCGATTTGTAAAAAACCCGACCGTTTTTCATTGGCTTTGGGATGCTTGAGATCAATTTCATTATGTGCAGTATTATAGTCGCCGGTAACAATCACAGCCTTACCCGCGTTTTTGTATGTGTCTGTATGTTTAAAAAGCCTTTCATAAAAGTCCAGCTTATATTTAAGGCGGTCCTCATTCATCTGCCCATTAGGGAAATATATATTAAAAAAAATAAAGTCTCCAAAGTCCATCTCAATAATTCTTCCTTCATTATCAAACTCAGGGATACCGATACCATATGAGACTTTTTTCGGTTTAATTTTAGAATAGACGGCTACTCCTGAGTATCCTTTTTTCACAGAAGCATATGACCAAAAAGACTCATAGCCATCAATGTGGATCATATCATCGCTTCGCTGATCTGCCTGCAATTTTGTTTCCTGGATGGCGAAAATATCCGCATCCAGCTGCTTTAAAGATTTAATAAAATCTTTCTTCATTACAGCTCTTAATCCATTCACATTCCAGGAAACCATATTTATTCTTTTTAGTGTCATCTATTTTCCATAACTCCTTCCGATCCGTGAAAATAAAACCACTCTAGCCCTTCAAATGAACTCTTCCCTACCTGTTAGCTAATAAACCTTATTTCCTGATAGTCTAAAAACCTTAAGAAATATAATCAAAACCACTGCTGTTAAGGCATGGACACCGGCCATTGCTGCAACACTTATCGTATCAGGAGATGGAACCGTTCCTACTAACATCAATATATGCGTAGCGGTTAGAATAGCCCACAGGTTCATAAAACCGATCTCCATTGCCACAGGTGTCTTGAATTCAGGATCCACGATTCTAAGCAGGAGCAACCCGCTTGCTGCAGTCCCTGTACAATAGCCAAACATGGCGACAGTTCTTTCAAATGCGTACGCTTTGGTCCTACGGCCGAAATACAAAATATAAAAAACACTTATCGTCGTAACAAGAAAAATAATCAACAAGATCGGAACAATATACTTTAATAAAACTGTGATTTCCACTGCCATCAGGACAGCAACGATCATATAATCTACAGTTGAACCGCTGATGCGACGCTGAATATTGCTGTCAACGAGATGTCCGATGCCCAGCTTGTCAATAATAACACGTACTATAATAGCCAGGATAAGACCGTAAATAAATATGAACCCAAAAGTCAGTTTGGCAAGATTGCCTGTAAATACATATGCGTTCAAGAAGTAGCATAGGATATATGCCAGGAAGTAAGTACCGAATAAGAGGGCAAGTTGAAAGGCAAATGTATCAATATTGGCCGGGTGGACCGTAAGATTTCCTGCTGATTCATTACTTCCCTTTTTAAGGATTCCTTTTAAAAACGCTTCGGGTAGATCCTTGGGCGTGTTCGTGGCAAATCCTTTTCTGACACCCCAGTTCGCAATTGTTACACCTACAAATGCTGCAACAAAAAAACCAGCAGCAGCGAACGTAAGCCCGACTGAAACAGCATCTGGAACTTTAAAGGCATTTTCCCATATTGCGGCTATTGCAACTGTCTGACCAGGACCCTGAGTGAACCCGTGACCGGCCAGAAATCCCAGACCTTCAAAGACCGGAGTTGTAATCTTATTCAAACCAAACAAAGCGCCGAAACCGATAATAGACTGTATGCTTAAACTGGCTGTCCAGATTAACGCCATCCATAAGGAGCCTTTCAGAACAGTTTTTCCTACGCCCTTAATGCCGCCACTGCCTGTCAGTCCTATCGAAACAAAACCAAGGCTGAAAAGATGGAACCCGATTAATGCAAATGCTTCATGGGGGACCCGGACTGCACCAGCGCTAATAAGAATAAATCCCAGGATACCGCCGATGAGCGATGCTGGAAAGAGATACTTTTGAAAAATAGCGACTTTTGCCCGAATGAACGTACCGATCAGAAGCATTCCCGACATCCACCCTAAAGCTATCAATAAAGGCATAAAAGATTGTTGTAAGTCCATAGTATTTAACTCCTTTTGGAAAGTGAACAGTTCTATTTACAGTAAAAAGGGAAAACGCTTAGCCGAAATGGAGCGCAGAAATGGCAAGTTGGCTGAATCCGGCCTGAACGGGATGCATTTAACCATTTTCGACAGAACTACAAAGGTGAAAATTATTTTTCTGTCTCGGAAGTTCTCGCAGAAGGTCCCGGGATCAGGGTGATTTCTATCCGTCGATTTTGACTGTTGCCTTCAGGCGTTTCATTACTGGCAACAGGGTGATATTCTGACATGCCGACTGGTCTTAAACGTGTTGGCTCAATTTCCACTTTTTCCTGTAAAAAACGAACCACATTGGTAGCCCTCGCTGAGGATAGCTCCCAATTGGTAGGATATATTTCCTTGAGCTTTGAACCCGACAAAATGGGTACGTTGTCTGTGTGTCCCTCCACTCGGATGATCTTGTTCTTAGTGTTTTTCAGCACTTTTCCAACACGCTCCAATACCTTGAGACCTTCCGGTGTAATTTCAGCTCTCCCTGATGGAAACAATATTTTATCAACCATACTGACCGACAGCCGATCTACCAATTGGGTGATTTTAATTTGTCCCAGCTCTATCTCCGTTTTCATATCACCAACAAGTTCGTCATACGTACCTTTGAGCTTGTCTATTTCTACTTCCTTATCCTTGGAAATAGATTTGATCTTTTCTTCAAGCTGTTTTGCAATTAATACTTTTTCTTTTTCCAGTTTATCTATTCTGAACGAAAGACCTGCATTTTTGGTTTCAGCTTTTTTGTTGAGGTCATAGAAGTAATAGGAAAATCCGCCTAAAACGATCGCAGCCATCGCCAATAGGGTTACCATAAACTTGCCAAATTTAGTTTTCATTCATTCTCCCCCTTAGCCGGTGCTTCGTTTTGTAACTACCGTTATATTTTTTTTCTGTCATTGGAGGAGTCCTTCGGCTAAGCTCAGGATAGACACCGCGACGAAGCAATCCAACTTCTTTTAAGTCAGCTGGAGATTGCTTCGCTGCGCTCGCAATGACCGTGGAACTGAACTATTTATTCAGCAATCATGATTAATATTAGTCAATCTTTATTTCAAACTTTACCGTATACCTGCCCAAAATCTCTTTTGCTTTTTCTTCAATATCTTTCTTTTTAGCATTGGCTGAAGCTTTAATCTTAATCCTGGCCAGCGTGCCATGAAGTTTGTCTTCACCCACATGGACATCTATGGACTCAGCCATATCACCCAAAACTTCAAGCTCCTTTTCGTAAACCCGCCTTGTCGCCTCCCATCGAAGAAACGGCTTGAATATTTTTCCAATAGGCGTCAATGGAATATTTTCCAGAACAAATACTTCTTTGGGAATCGCAGCCCGTTCACCAACTTCTTTTTGCAGGTATTCAAGGATTTGCTCAGGGCTCATGTCAACTCCCTGCTGAAACTGCACAAACGCCACGGGCACTTCTCCGGCGTGGGGGTCGGGACGAGCTACGGCAGCCGCTACCTGAACCCCCTCAAGCCGGTAAAGGGGTTCTTCGATCATGGCAGGATCAATGTTGTGGCCCCCGCGAATAATCAAATCTTTCTGCCTACCCGTAAGCCAGAAGAATCCGTCTGCGTCCTGCCTTCCCAAATCGCCTGTATTTAACCAACCTTCCTTCATCCAGATATCCTTATTTTTGCTCTCATCCAGATACCCGTTGAAAACGTTTGCTCCTTTTATACACACAGCGCCGATCTCATCAGTTTCAGCTTCTCTCGGGACGTCAGCCTCCTTCACAAAGACCTTCATGTCATTATATGGCAACCGTATGCCAATAGACCCTACTTTCCGTTCACCATGCGCCGGGTTGATGGATGAAGCCGTTGTTCCTTCGGTGAGTCCGTATCCTTCCAGGACCTTCATGTCCGTATGGGCCTCAAATCGCTGAAAAAGCTCAACGGAAAGCGGTGCGGCACCGCAAAGCGCAAAACGGAGAGATGATATATCCGCATCCCCTTTGGGGATATCCAGGAGCACGGAAAGAACGGTGGGAACACACGAAAAGAAACACGCCTTGTAATGATCAACAATCTTATAAAAATTTTGCATGACTGTGGGATCGCGGTATCCCTGGGGAGAAAGGATGACCACATGTGCTCCGATAGAAAATGGAAACCCGCCGGTCACCATAGTTCCGTTTACGTGAAACAAAGGAAGCCCGCAAAGAATTGTGTCGCCCTTGGAGGCGAGTCCGGGAAGGCTCATCATCGCGGCCATGACCACTTCATTATAATGGGTATGGGGTGCCAATTTGGGGGTACCGGTTGTGCCTCCTGTGTGATACATGGAGGCAATATCCTGTGAGTCAATTTTGCGGCCTGAATCAAGTTTTTCTCCATTATATTTTGAGATCACCTCATCAAATCCGTAGATCCCTTCTTTCTCATCACTCGGACCAAAAACCCGGATAATTGCCTTAAGATCGGGCAGCGCCTTCCGTATTTCAACAGCCTTCTGCCAGATATCAGACCCGGGTATTTCGCCAAGAGCAACCAGCACCTTTGTCCCTGCGGCCTGACAAATATCAACCATGGCTGAAGGCTCAAGCAAAGGATTAATGGGATTCACAATGCCTGCCGCCTCCCCGCCCCAAAGCACATAGTGGGTATGTGGTGCATTGGGAAGAAGATAGGAGACCACATCTGTTGGTCCTATCCCCAAATCATGAATAAGGTTCGCGGTCCGGTTTATCTGGGCCATGAATTCCTTATACGTCACCTGCATAGGGCTTTCATAGGTGTCCCCTGACATCATAAAACTTAAGGCCAAAGCGTCAGGGTCAATAGCAGCTCCCTGCTTAATCAGATCGTAGGTGTTAAACGCGGCAAGCCTTTTTTCTATAGGGATTTTTTCAATTTCTTCCACATCAGCCAGAGTGGCAATTTTGATATCTTCCATAATCTCTCCTTTGATAAAAGTTTGAAATTAATTAATATCCAACCAAGTGTGTACTGAGGTTTTCAGAGCTTAAAACCCATTTACTCAAATTTGTTGATTTGTTCAAAATCGGTTACCGGTAAGATTTGAAACATTTGGAAAAACATCTTATGGAAACAGGTAATTAATAATTCAAAACACTAAAGAATGTCAACCTGAAGGCTTAGAAATGGCAAATTTTAAGATAACCCAGCCTTAGGTATTTAATTTAGAAAGTTTTAATGGTAGAAAAATCCGGATTCTAGGGGTCAAGGATTCCAGGGTTCGAGTGAAGTGCTTGAAACCTATAAAAAATAAAATGTTTGGCAAAATATATATTATTTGTTAGGCGAATTAAAATGTACCAAAAAATTCCCTCACGATAAAAGATATGCTATACAATTATAAATAAGGTACGCTGTTTTATTTATCGCATTTAACATTATTTAAGAATATGGTGAAGTGACGACTCAAGAACATATGGGAATTGATGTAAAGTTAAAAAATACTTAGACCCTTGTCGAAGATCCCGGACTTTTAGCGGGGAATCCCAGAATCCTTGAACCCATTTCCCCAACTATTTTGGAGCTGAATAAAAACAAAATCACAAATTAGGTTGAAAACCATTCACACAAATAAAGGAGAGTGTATGTCCAAACTAGTATTAATTGAAAAGAAAGATTACGTGGCCCATGTTCGACTGAATCGTCCTGATAAGTACAATGCCCTAAGCCCGGAAATGTTTGAGGCAATAACAAAGGCCGGTCAGTCCTTAGTTGAAGATAAATCCATTCGTGCTGTGGTGCTGTCCGGAGAAGGACGCGGATTTTGTGCTGGCCTTGATTTTCAAAGATTCGCGGAAATGCAAACAAAAGAAAAATCTGAAGACAAAGATGTCAAAGCGGATCTCTTCGGCGGAGCCTCTGAAACAATTGCCAACCGTGCGCAGTTAGTAGCTTACATCTGGAAGCAGGTACCGGTTCCTGTTATCGCGGCTCTGCATGGCGTATCCTATGGTGGTGGATTGCAGATAGCCCTTGGAGCGGATATTCGGCTTACATCTCCGGACGCGACGTTTTCTGTTATGGAAGTTAAATGGGGGCTTGTTCCGGACATGTCAGGCACCCAAACCCTTCGTGACCTGCTTCGGCTCGATGTGGCCAAAGAACTTGCTTTTACAGGCAGAATTATTAATGCCAAAGATGCTGCTGAACTGGGTCTGATT
>JAFDFT010000564.1 GCA_019309685.1 Deltaproteobacteria bacterium | reverse complement strand
ACAATTAATTGATAAACTTAAAAAGACTGTGCGGGAAGTAAAGACATTAAAAGGGCTGATACCAATATGTGCATCATGTAAGAAAGTACGAAACGATGAAGGATATTGGGATCAGATAGAAAAATACATATCAGAACATTCAAAGGCCAAGTTTAGTCATGGTATTTGTCCTGAATGTGCCAAGAAGCTGTATCCAAATTTAAAATTGAATAAAAATGAATAATCCTTAAATAATTTTCTCTGCAGCAAGCTAAAGGGAATAATCAGGCCTACTTAATCTTTTTACATAATATAGTATTCGAAGAAAAGTGGACAATAATGAGATTAACATTCTATGGGAAATTAAACGTAATCCCAAAAAGTTGTCATTGCCTGACCATATATGCTATAAATTCAGTTGGGTTTTCTGTTACGGTGAAGGCAAGAGTACCAGTAATCGTAACCCTACTTGATAAGGGGAAGCCATTCGTCATCGAGCACATCATAAGGAGCACTTTGTATGAATCCTCAAGAATTATTTGACAAATATCCTGTTCTAAAGCAAATCCTGGATTTTTTTGAACAATATGGCGGTTTGCTTCTTGTAATCGCTTTTGCCGTTCTCATGATCTATATTTTTTACTGGATTATCGTAATCGCTCCCAGGCGGGTCAGGCAAGTCTTCGCTGAACTTTCGGCAAAGGGATATTCTACTATCGATCCTGATTCCCAAGAGATTTCCCAGGTTGTTACGCAATTGGCACCCATCTATCCTATTGGGCCACGAAAAGATCAGGAGATTCCTGAATGGAAAAAGAACTTGGCTGTCAAACTGCATTCGGCAAACAATGTCACACGTTATGTAGTAAATGTGAGCCGCTCTCAGATTGACAAGCTCGGCAGAATGAATTCGACGCTTCGGAAGACAAATATAATCCTTGAAAAAAGAAAGCTTCAATTCTCCGAACCCGTTTATATTTATCCTGTTAAAAATCATTGTAGTGTCTTGTGGGAATGGCGGTACAAACTAAAGAAAATAACTTCGGGTTTGGACAATGAGTTTTTAGAAAAATATCATGCATATTCAAAATCGGGAGAGATCCAGGATTTCCCAAGTTCTTTTAGGGCTGTACTCATGAATTCATGCGCCGTTTTGTGTGATACCAGCTTTTACTGTTTTCAAGGAGGTGTGACCTTGAAATTCCAGAAAGAGGGCTGGGGCCTTTGTCCTGCCAATGAGATTTACAAATTTAAGGATATGAAAATGTTGATTGAAATCGCGGATGCGATTTCAAGGGCTTTGCCCTGATCATAGAAAATGCTCAGCATGCAGATGTCCCATATAGTATTTTATTTTAGACAGTGCCTTCAAATCCTCATCAAATGATATTGCCTCTAGTGTGTGCGAACATACAGCTACAGCCGGTGGGAAAAGAAGTTCATTTGGGAATGTTGAAAAGTTCCGGCAGCCTGAAAAGTGATCCTGATTTGATTCTGGACCCTTCCACGATGCTTGTAAAAAATAAGTAGTGCCCGCTCAAATACTTGGTATTATCATTCCATTTTTTTGGGTTAGATATCAGCTCTGCCCTATACCTTTTAAACCCTCAAAAAGTTGTTATTGCCAAACGATATATGCTATGAATCACGATAGGTTTCAGGCGCGCATTAAGGCAAGGAATCTGCTATTTTCACCCATCGCTTCCAACCACAAGATATTGTACCTCCAATATAAATCCTCTCTTCAATAAATGCAGCCTCATTAAACACGCTCACTATCATGTAACAAAAAGATATTCTTGACAAATTCTATCATTACAGACTAAAGTATCCACGATTCGGCCAAAACAGGCAGAATAATACTTCACTTCTAGTACAGATCATTTTTCACACCTACTACTCTACTGGCAATTCTACCTGTAATTTATAATCTTCATTTGGGTTGTTTCCTTCAATAATCAAGCTTAATCCTTGAGGGGGAAAATGAATTGCCCGAAATGCCAGTTTGACAACAAACCCGATAAGCAGTTTTGCACTGAATGCGGGGCCAAACTTTTTTTGAAATGCCCTGGATGTAGTTCAGAGGTAGAGCCTGGAGAAAAATTCTGCGGTAAATGCGGCCATGATATTACCCTCCCTTCAGAACCAGCCCCAAAAGAACTTTCCCTGGAAGAAAAAATAGACAAGATTCAGAAATACATCCCAAAGGGCCTTGCTGAAAAAATACTTTCACAAAGAGACCAAATCGAAGGAGAACGCAAACATGTCACCGTCATGTTTTGCGATATGAAGGGGTTCACACCATTGGTAGAAAAGATAGGCGCAGACGAGGCCTATGCCATTATGGATCAGGTATACGAGATATTGATTCATCAGGTTCGGGACTATGATGGTACGGTCAATGAAATGACA
>JAFDFT010000118.1 GCA_019309685.1 Deltaproteobacteria bacterium | reverse complement strand
AGATGGTTAATGTTGAGATTACAGAAACCTAGTCTGAAAATGTAAATGGGGTCAAACATTTTCCCGAAGGAGGCCGAATGAAAAGGTTTAATTATGTTTTATCACTTTTTATTGCTTTGGCTTTTTTAAGTTGTTCGATTCAACCGATACTTAGAGATGATGTTGACGTTAAGAAAAAAGCCAAGATAGTAAAAAAGAGAAAGGGCCATGGTCCACCGCCTCACGCACCGGCACATGGTTACAGACATAAACATCAGCAAGGTGTCGAACTGAGTTATGATACTGGGTTAGGTGTTTATGTGGTTATTGAAATTCCAGGGATGTATTTTAATGATGGATTGTATATTCGCTGGTCTAATGCAGGATACTGGGAAGTAGGTTATCATTTCGAAGGCCCATGGCGGATAGCGGTAGGTAATGAAGTCCCGGATGAACTTGACCAGAAAAAAGGGAAAAGTAAGCAAGGCAAAGGAAAAGGTAAGGGCCGTTATAAAGTGAAAAAGCAAAAGTAACATTTATTAAAGGCTATACATGAGTTTTATAAATAAGAAGTTTGTGATTGGTTTTACTGCAGGGTTTGTGTGCTTTCCGATTTTGTTTCTCTGTGTCGGATACCTGTATCTCAAATTCGATGGGTCAACGATTGCCCTTAAGCCTCCTAATATTGTACCTGTTGAGAAAAATATCAGCATTGATTGGGATGTAAAGACTCTGAACGGGGAAACCATAAATTTAAAAGAACAGTTTAAGGGCAAGACTGTTTTTTTGAACTTTTGGGCGACCTGGTGTCCGCCATGCCGGCAGGAAATGCCGAGTATTGAAAGTTTGTATGGGCAATACAGCGGAAAGATCGGGTTCGCCTGTATTTCGAGTGAATCCATTAAAGATCTTCAAAAATTTAAAGATTCCAAAGGCTATACAATGCCGATCTACCATTTAGAGGGGAATGCGCCTAAAGATTTAAATATAAAGGGCATACCGGTGACTTATATTATCTCAGGTGATAGAAACTTTTCCTTTAAGCACATTGGTGGGGCAGACTGGGCACATGCAAGTGTGACAGCGTATTTTGATAATATGCTAAACAAAGTCAAATAGTTGTCTAGATTTTTATTTGCGGTTTAGGTTCTTATTGCTTTTTGGTACGATTTAACCGCTGAGACCTGAGAGGACCAAAAAGGATAAGGCCATTTATTGGAAAATGTGTTTTTGAATAAACAATATTAAAAATTTCTTCGAAGCTTAATATGACAGGGTGCCACAATTTGTGATATCCTTTTTATCCCATTCCTTTTGCGTTCAAACATGCGAAATGGGAAACAAAAGAGCCTTTTCCCCATCAAAATTAAAAAAATAGCTCATATCAAGAAAGCGCCCGAATTAACCCATAGGTTGATTTTTTTAAGAAAAATAAATATTTAGCTTGCTATTAGCGTTAAGGGTGCTTAGTATAAACTATCAATTAAGCTTCCCTGCCAATTAGCGGGAGGGCTTCTTTCTGCAGGAATTATCCGTTTGTTAAACGCTATCATCCTTCAGTTTGCAACGTTGAAATTATTTGGAAGGAGGATGATATTATGACAAATGGAACTGTTAAGTGGTTTAGTGACAACAAAGGTTTTGGATTTATTGAGCAGGAAAACGGACCGGATGTACTTGTGCATCATAGCACAATTAATGCGGTTGGTTTTAAATCCCTGAGTGAAGGCGAGCGTGTGACCTTTGATATAGAGCAAGGTCCAAAAGGTTCGGCTGCTGCCGATGTAACTGTAATCTAGCTTCCTATCTTTGGAAAAAAGGCATTCCTGCCAATACCAATGGGGTGCCCTTTTTTATCTCTTCTTAACCTATACCCGCTCTATTTGCTACCACCAGATCTTAAAACGGAAAAAGTTCGGGCAAAGAATCTTCTCATTTTGTCATTATCAAAATGCGGCAAAATATAAGAAGTTCGCAGATCTATGGAGGATTTCATGCTTCAAAGATATGACATATCAATGGATTTTGAGACAAACAGTCTTTCAATCAGGGAATTTGCCGCACTCGGGCGAGTATCCAGAAAGAAGAATCATTTCAAAACTGCTGAAGAAAAATTTTCAATGATTCAGAAGGTGAGTTATGATGGTGATATCATTCGTTCAGCTATCGATAAAGGAAAGGGAGCTTTGGTTTCAGTAATTCGTTCCAATGAATTTTTCCCCATTCAATCCTGCGTGGACATTATTGTAGAAAGAGTGATTGAATTATTTAAAAACAATTCAAATTCATGTTCTGAAGTGGTTATTGACGATCATGACCAGTTCCCCGGTGTTCATGAATAATATTGCATGGATTGATGTAGGCATACACTTATTTGAGATCCAATGATTGATGACTTCGTAATCCCGCCAGAGACGGGACTGCGTTACGCTGCATCCCTTGTCACTAATTAATCAGGATTTGCGTCGTTTATTAGAGCAAAGCGTAAATCACGCTAAAAGCGAGAAGCTTGAATGTCAATGAAGCCCGCCATTGTTCTGAAGGCCGTAGAAGCGGTTCAAAGTCTGGCGGCCCAGGGCATAGCAGGGGGGAGTATCTGGTGGGAGACGGCCACGCTTGTTCGGACTTTTTTCACCCAACACTACTCAAAAATAGCGTGTATAAGCTGGAGGATTCAGGTAGGCATTAATGATGTTATACAGTGCTGAATTGGAAAAGAAGAGCTAAGCTCAAACGTCTGAAATGTAAAATAAAAAAGCCTTTTTTCTGATCATGATTTGAAAAGTAGCATGTGTCAGGAAAACATGCGGTCCCGCCCATATATTGATATTTTTATAAAAAAAATTATTTCGCTTGCTATTATTGTTAAAAGTGCTTAGTATCTCACATCAATTAATTCCCGCTGACAATTAGTGGGAGAGTTTCTTTCTGTAGGAATTACCCGTTTGTTAAACGATAGCATCCTTCAGTTTGTAACGTTGAAATTTTTTGAAAGGAGGATGATATTATGACAAATGGAACTGTTAAATGGTTTAGTAACAACAAAGGTTTTGGATTTATCGAACAGGAAGACGGACCGGATGTATTTGTGCATCATAGCGCAATTAACTCGTCTGGTTTTAAATCCCTGAGCGAAGGTGATCGTGTGACTTTTGACATCGAGCAAGGGCCTAAAGGACCGGCCGCAGCTAATGTGACCACTGTCTAACTGCTTTTTACGGCAATGAAAGGCATCCCCTGTGAAAAGGGGGTGCCTTTTTTAATTACCGCCTGTGTCAAACCGCAATAGTGCACGTTAAGATTCATTTCTCTTTAATAGCGACCCTATCAATTCGGCAGCCAACAAGAAAGGAAATGCCATGGCAAAATCTCATTACCAGTTTAAAAAACGTCAGAAAGAATTGGCCAAGAAGAAAAAGAAAGAAGAAAAAAGGCAGCGCAAGCAGGAAAACAAGGCTGTTGAAATCGAGGATGCTGAAAAAAGTCCGGACTCTTTTGAGGACAACCAGTAAACAAAGGAATTGCCCGGCACTCATTGCCGGAGCTATATAATGGTAATAATAGAGCATAAAAAAAGCTCAGCGGAAAAAAAGAAGGCGGGTTTTCATGAAGGCCAGAAGGTTGAACTGGTTATCTTTTCTCAAACCAAGATGGGATTTATTGCTGTTGTCAACGGCACTCACAAAGGAATCCTGTATAAGAATGAAGTGTTTCAGCCGTTGAAAATCGGCCAGGAAATTAGCGGTTATATCAAAAAAGTTCGTGACGACAAAAAAATAGATCTTTGTCTGCAACAGCCCGGCTACAAAGCCATTGATCCCCAGTTACGAAAAATAATGGATGAATTACAGCGGCAAGGCGGATTTATTGCGATAACCGATAATAGCTCGCCAAAAGAAATCACCGATCTGTTCGGCATCAGTAAAAAGACATTTAAGAAAACCATCGGAAACTTGTATAAAAAAAAGCTGATTGTCCTTGAAGAAACCGGCATCCGGCTGAGAGAAAAAACAAAACCCCCTGCCCGGAAATCCGGTGCCAACCGCAGAAAGCCCGCCACGAGATCCCGCAGGAGTTGAACTGACATTTTTTACAGATTCGTGGTTCTATCCAGATTATTCAAATGACCCGTCCACTTCTTTCCTTCAACATTGTAAAACTTTTGTAAAACAGATCTGACATCTTGTGCGGATCGATCTACTCTTTTAAGATATGCGTCTAGCTTCTCAGAAGCTTTGAAGCCCTGATTCAATTCGTATCTACTGTGTTTCTTATGGGATAGTGCCCGATGATCTTTATATAAACATTAATGTGAAGAGGCAAAAAATAATGACACTACCGGATCTTAAAATAGGAACTCTGGTCAGCAAATTACCCATTATACAAGGCGGTATGGGTGTAGGCATTTCACTATCCTCTATGGCTTCTGCTGTAGCCAATGAGGGCGGCATCGGTGTTATTGCTGCGGCAATGCCTGGTATTCATGAACCGGATATTGCTGCCAACGGTGGGGAGGCTAACATCCGCGTTCTGAAAAATGAAATCAGAAAATCACGTCAAATGACTACCGGCGTGCTCGGCGTCAATATCATGGTAGCTCTGACCAACTATAGTGACATGGTACGAACTTCCATTGGAGAAGGCATTGATGTGATATTCTCAGGTGCGGGATTGCCTTTGGATCTGCCGAAATATCTGTCACCAGGCGCCATAACAAAACTGGTTCCAATTATATCTTCAGCCCGTGCAGCCAGGATTCTATGTAAAAAATGGAAGTCTCGTTATAATTATCTCCCCGATGCATTTGTGGTAGAAGGTCCCAGGGCCGGCGGGCATATCGGGTTTAAAATCGAACAAATCGATGACCCCAATTATTCATTGGAAAACATTGTTACGGAGGTTATTGAGGCTGTAAAAACCTTTGAGATCGAATACGATGAGAAGATTCCAATAATTGCGGCAGGTGGCGTTTATAATGGAAACGATGTATGCAAATTTCTCGCACTCGGAGCCGCTGGTGTGCAAATGGGTACCCGGTTTGTGGCAACGCATGAATGCGATGCGGATAATGCTTTCAAGCAAGCATATGTAAATTCAAAAAAAGAAGATATGGTTGTGATCAAAAGCCCGGTGGGATTGCCGGGGCGAGCGATTCGAAACGCATTTATTGATCAGGTTGATCAAGGAGAGAAAAAAGCCTTTAAATGTCCCTTTCATTGCATAAAAACATGTGATGCCCAGAAAAGCCCGTATTGTATCGCTCTGGCGCTAAGCAATGCGCGTAAGGGGCGCCTCAAACACGGCTTTGCTTTCGCAGGTGAAAACGCTTACCGGGTTAAAGAAATCCTGTCTGTAAAAGAACTAATTGACTCATTAATATCGGAGTATCAGCTTGCTGCAAATAACTCCAAAAAACCAATCAACGAACCGATAATGGAATATTGAAATTCAGTGCAAAAAGGTTAAAAACCTATTTCTATTTTCTTTGGCAATCAACGCACTAAATCTTCTATTATAATTTACTAAGATTTTACAATTCTATACTATCCCCTCTTTTACGAACTTTCCTGTTACAAATTGTTACAATTTTTTACTTTTGAGAAAAGACTTTCTCCTTTTTGCCTGCTAATCAACAATCCAGACTGTCCACCAAAATAAATTAAAGAAAAGGAGAATGTATTATGACTAAGAAAATGACAAAAAAAAAGAGATTTATTGCAGGATTGGCTGCCGTTCTTTTAATTGTGAGTCTCGCATACATTGGATGCGGATACCGCACACCTGAAAAGAGAGCGGATCGTATTGCGCAGAAAATTATCAAGGATCTTGACTTAAATGAGGCACAGCAGGAAAAACTGCAAAGTACAAAGGTTGAATTCCTCACAAAAGGGCTGGAAATGAGAAAAGCGCATCGGTCCACGAGGAAAGAATTGAAAGAACAGCTAAGCAGTGATAAGATTGATCAAGCGGCTCTCCAAAAAATGTATGCCGATCATAAAGTGAAAATGGATGAACTCGTTTCGCTTTTTATTGTACGGTTAGCAGAATTTCACAGTACGTTATCGCCAGAACAGAAAACAAAATTAGTGGCGAAACTGGATAGCATGGAAAGGAAACACAGGCGGTGGGGCTGTCGTCAACAATAAATCAAGGCCCGGTGTTTAGAAAGAATGGAAACCGATTATTAAGGACGTCCAGCTGTCCGGGGAAATAAGAGATTCCTCCGCAGCTGGGCACAGCTTCGCGTAGAGGGGCTATAAATGAAACCATCAATCCTGATTATTGATGATGACGAAAAACTCAATAATATGCTTAAAGACTATTTGAGTGATTTTGGTTTTAGCATATTCACGGCCCTCGAACCCGGGGAAGGTTTTAAGATATTGGGTGAAAAATTGCCGGATCTTATCATATTGGATATCATGCTCCCGCATATGAACGGTTTTGAGGTGTGCAAAACTATTCGAAAGACCCACACAGTACCAATCATTATGCTGACAGCCCGGGGAGAGGTGATGGACAAAATTGTGGGGCTTGAACTGGGAGCTGATGATTATTTGCCAAAACCATTTGAACCCAGAGAACTTGTTGCCAGAATTCAGTCCGTACTTCGTCGCACACAGCAAGATAATCAATCGGGCATAGAAACCTTTGGCCGGTTAGCCATAGACTATAAGAAACGTGCTGTATTGCTTGATGGAAAAGACATAGGTTTGACAACGAACGAGTTTACAGCCCTTTCCTTGCTAGCGAAAAACGTGGGCAAAGTGTTAAGCAGAGATCGGATTCTTGATGCACTTCGAGGCATGGAGTGTGAAGCGTTTAACCGTTCCGTAGACATCACCATGAGCCGTGTCCGTCAAAAACTAAAAGATGATCCAAAGGACCCGACCTTTATAAAAACCGTCTGGGGTGCGGGGTATGTATTTATAGGAGAGTGTTTAGCGGATGAGGCTTAACTTTCTGAGCAAGATTTCGAATTCAGTTTTTCTCAAGCTGCTTGCCGTTTTAATTATAACCGGTATATGCATTAATATGGTCGTGGGTATTTTCTTTAATCATGCTTTAAAATACTCAACC
>JAFDFT010000563.1 GCA_019309685.1 Deltaproteobacteria bacterium | reverse complement strand
GCTTTTCAGATTTTTTTCTTTTTTTTTTATCTCCAGATCTGCCTGATTATAACTGTTTTTCTCGCAGGGCTGCTGCCCGGGGCATGGTTTGCAAACAAACTCAAAAGGATTGAAAAAAAACACCTAATTTTAGCTGACGGATTCCTTATTCTTTTAATGGCAGGGTTTATTTTTGCACTTAAGTTCTGGGCTTATCACCTGCCCGTGGTATTTTTTCTTTTTTTCGGCTTTATTGTTTCTCTTGCCTGCGGCTTTCAGTTTCCTGTAGCTCTTCATTTAAGAGGGGGAGACAATTCGGCAGCGTCAAAGTCTTTTTCTGCTGATCTGATTGGTGCCGCTTTTGGTACACTGCTCACCAGTGTGGTCTTACTGCCGTTTTTAGGAATCTTTAGAACTGCGACAGCCTTGATTGCTCTAAAGTTAATCAGCTTGATATGGCTGGGAATAGGTCATGAAAAATATTAGCAGACGAAATTTTATTTTTTATATTACGGCACTTCTTTCCAGCGCCCTTCCTTGCAATGCGTTTGCCCTTTTAAAAGGAAAAAATTACGAGATATCAGGGCCTGATGATATCCGAGGCAAGGTATTTAAAGGTGATGCGCCTGAAAAACCCTGGAAATGGGCCCATGAGGGATATTTTTACAAAAAACTGGAAGGCGGCAAGGTAGTATGCGGTATTTGCCCGAATCGATGTACCCTGTCTTCCGGCGACCGCAGCGTCTGTCGATCCAGAGTCAACATAAACGGTATTCTTTACAGCCTGACTTATGGCAATCCATGTGCATTAAATGTTGACCCTATAGAAAAAAAGCCTCTCTTCCATTTTAAACCCCGCTCAAAGGCCTTTTCCCTGGCAACAACCGGCTGTAACTTTCGCTGCCTGAACTGTCAAAACTGGGAAATATCCCAGGTCAAACCCACTGAAGTCCGTCACCACGAGCTTTTCCCCCCAGGTGTTATAAAAGCGGCAATACAATCAGGCTCTAAATCGATTGCATATACGTATTCAGAACCTACTACATTTTTTGAATATATGATCGATACCTCCCGCCTGGCAAAAGAAAATGGCTTATACAACCTGTGGATATCAAACGGTTATATCAATAAAAAACCGCTTTTAGAGTTTTGTAAAGTTTTAGATGGCGCAAATGTAAACCTGAAATCGT
Organism: Deltaproteobacteria bacterium; assembly: GCA_019309685.1. Taxonomy (GTDB): domain Bacteria; phylum Desulfobacterota; class Desulfobacteria; order Desulfobacterales; family JAABPS01; genus JAABPS01. The sequence continues at coordinate 1,223 of JAFDFT010000563.1, read as the reverse complement.
TCAGTGATGCCATCTACCGGAAACTAAACGGCGGACGACTTCAGCCTGTATTAAACACCTTTAAAACTCTCCATGAGCAAAAGATTCATTTTGAAATAACAAATCTCGTAGTTCCCGGATATACTGATGACCCGGATATTGTTAAAAAGATGTGTGTATGGATTCTTAAAAATCTGGGACCTGATCATCCTTTACATTTTCTGCGCTTTTTTCCCAGATATAAGCTCGACCGTTTGCCGCCGACACCTGTTTCAACCCTTACCAGGTTCCGGGAATTAGCTATGCAGACAGGAATCCGCTATGTCTATCTCGGTAACGTGCCTGGCCATGAAGGGAATAACACATTCTGCCACAACTGCAAAAATCTGCTGATTGAGCGTCAGGGCTATTACATTCCCACCTATAATCTGATCGGTAATCAGTGCAAATTTTGCAAAACCGTTATTCCCGGAGTTTGGCAGAAATAATATGCAATCCCCATTCGCCATTACGAGAGCATCAAGATTGATGAACTCGTAAAAAGTTCGCCTTCAAATAAAAAACAATTAAGTTGTATAAAAGCAACTAAATGTTGCACATTGCTATTTTATATGGTATTGTTTTTTAAAACATCATGATAGGAGGTAATTACAATGTCAACAGCAGTAAGAGTTTCCGACGAGTTAGTACGGGAAGCAAGGATATTTAGCAAAATTGGTCAACGATCTTTAACTGGCCAAATTGAATACTGGGCAAAAATTGGTAAATGCGCTGAAGAAAACCCTGATTTGACTTATAGCCTAATAAAAGACATCCTAATTGGGCTTGTTGAGCTTGAACAGGGTGAATCATCAGAATACAAATTCGGATAACCGCAAATGAAAATTTTACAGTCTCGTCAATTTGAAAGAAAGCTTAATAAATTAACCAAACAAGATAAAAAGTTGCTCGACAAGCAGATTTTAAAAATCGCTGACGATCCTGCCATCGGTTCGGAAAAAAAAGGCGACCTTCGAGGGGTATATATTCATAAATTTAAAATAAAACATACACAATATCTGCTTTCTTATCGTTTTGTTGAAGATAATCTTGAATTAATCATGATTGGTCCCCATGAAAACTACTATAGAGACCTGAAAAGTTATTTGAAAAGCAGATAAAAAGCACTCGACTCCTTGCTTGCCGGGCGTAATCGGAGGGTGAATTATATTTCTGATCACAGAAAACAATTATGGAAAAACCTG
>JAFDFT010000562.1 GCA_019309685.1 Deltaproteobacteria bacterium | reverse complement strand
CAATAACCATATACACAACCTTGGATCACCCGGCTTGTCCGGGTGATCCAAGGTTACATTTTTAACAAACAAATGGATGTACAGAATACATTGGTATATGGATACCCGGATGAACCGGGGTATGACAAAAGATATTCGCTTGGCTTTTGCGGGTAACCGGATTATCTTATTTTCTGTTTACTATTTACCCGTAACCATTAACTCGTTACTATTCACTATTTACAATTTACTATAAAATTAACTCGTCACTATTTACTACCCATTGAGAGGATATAATGAAGGTATTAATCATATGCTTTTCTCAAACAGGCAACACACGCAAGGTAGCGGAATGTATTCAGGAATGGATAAAAGAAGTAACAGACTCCTGTGAGCTGATTCGCCTTGAAGATGTGAACAAAGCAGCACTGGCAGGATACGATCTTGTGGGAATTGGATTTCCAGTGTTCTATTACAAGGAACCGTTTCACATCAGTGATTTTATAGAAACGCTGCCTTTGCTCCGGGGCAAACAGTGGTTCGTGTTTTGTTCCCATGGCTCTGTACTGGGAATGACCCTGATCTCAATGACAGAGCGCCTTGAAGAAAAAGGAATAACCGTCATCGGTTCCCATCATACATACGCGGACGCTTCCCTTCCTTTTTATCCATACCCGACTGTAACTACCGGTCATCCCGACGACCAGGATCTTCAGGAAGCGGTTGAATTTGGAAAATCGATTGCCGCCTGCAGTATGACTGTGGCTAAAGGCAACACCGACTGTATTAAAAGGCCTGCACCGATAACAGAAGATTGGGTTCCTGAGCAATCCGCCCTGCTGACACAGGAGTTCATGGATAAGGCGTTTCCGCGTCTTTCCATAAATACGGAGACCTGTACGCAATGCGGTGAATGCCAGGATGCGTGTCCGGTTGACGGAATAGACATAGAAGCAGAACCGCCCCGCATACAAGATCTGTGTATCTACTGCTGGAATTGTGCCAAAATATGCCCAACCTGTTCTATTGAAACCGATTGGACGGCAATGGACGGTCTGGCTCCTTCACAGTACGAAAAATATATAAAAGCATTAAATGACGCAGAAGCAAGAGGCGAGTTTCGTTGGCGGGTTGATCCGGATTCAATGAATTACGACGATCCCCTTCATAAACAGCGGGAACGTCAGCTAAAAGAGGATAAAAAGTAAAATAAGTTGGAGGAGGTATTGGAGTTCCCATGAAAAAAGTAGATTATATGTCCGTTGCCGATCAGGTAATGAGCCAGATAAAAAAGGGTGCGTTTTTAACCGTAAAAGCCGGCAATGATTTAAACACCATGACTATCGGATGGGCAACTATTGGTATTGTTTGGCAAAAGCCGATATTTATGGTGGCGGTGCGTGATTCCAGATATACGTTTACTATTATTGAAAAAGCGGATGATTTTACAGTCTCTGTCCCCTCAGAAAATATGACAGATGAAATCATGTTTTGCGGAACAAAATCAGGACGGGATCTGAACAAGTTCAAAGAATGTAAACTAACAATCAAAGACAGCCAAACCATATTTTCGCCCATTATCGATGTTCCGGGCTTTCATTTTGAATGCAAAATCGTATTTAAATCCGCCATGGACCCGGCCTTTTTGACAGATGAGTATGAAAAGCTTTATCCGGAAAAAGACTATCATACTCTCTACTTCGGGCAAATCCTCGATTGTTACGAAATTGAATAACACAACAAGATCGAGCGATCGCGTTTGAAAACATTGACGCAGACATGTTCTGATTAAGGATAAAACCATGCCCGTGTTTGTGGTTCAAAAACATTTTGCCAGAACACTTCATTATGATTTCAGGCTTGAAAAGGATGGTGTTTTGAAATCCTGGGCCGTACCAAAAGGGTTGCCGTTAAAACCGGGTATCAAGCGGCTGGCCATAGAGACTGAGGATCATGATCTGGATTACGCAGGGTGGGAAGGAACCATACCCAAAGGCTCGTACGGCGCCGGAAAGGTAGAAGTCTGGGACCAGGGAGAATACGAGGTGGAAGAATGGCTGGAGGACCGCATTGTTATCAGGCTGAATGGAAAACAGGCAAACGGCCACTTCTGTATGGTGAAATTTGAAAAAGCCGGGGAAAAGATCTGGCTTCTATTTGCGCTTAAATAGTCACTTATTAGATATTTGTTTGCCAAACATTTTTTCAAATTCTTTTTTAAAACCTGCATATGGAAGATCTTTATTATACTCCAGATAATTTACGATGGCTTTCAATTTTTTGAAGTTCAAATGCTTAGAATCATACATTATCTTCATTAATTGTATAATCCCCCAGACTTCTATTTCAAATGCTTCTGCAAGTACAACCATTTCATTATCATCAGTAACCACAGGAATATTTAAAATGTAACC
>JAFDFT010000117.1 GCA_019309685.1 Deltaproteobacteria bacterium | reverse complement strand
CTATTATATTATAGAAGAAAATGAGAGACTTTATGAGCAATTTATAGAAGACAAGCGTTTTTATTTAGTAAAAGCAATCGATAAGATTAAAAAAAGCAGAAAAGAGAATAAAATAGCTCTTTTTGGCAAAATAGATGCTGAGAAAGATAATAAATTTTATTTTCGGCTGCTTTTTTTGTATGGAGACGGAAATAGGGATTGTATCCCACAAGACTTTATTTCCTCTTTAGACCTCAAGACATATTACGCTCTGGTTCCCGAAGTCAATCCGTTTGAATTTTTAGGTCTGTTTTCAATAGGAAATCGTATGAAATGGGATCAAAGTTATTTGCCGATAATAAACCAGGGCGTTGAGCTGATTTGTAAGTTTGATGCCGGGTCTTCGCTTTACAGGCGGACATGGTTTAATGATGCGGCATATTGGGGTGTTACGCCAGAAATACTGCAAAGAAGATCATTTTTTAATGATCGGTATTTCCTGTGGACCATAGATCGGGCAGATATCGACCAGGGAATAGATCAGCTCGAAAATGAGTTAAGGTTGTCGCCAAGCCGTGTGAAGCTTGTATTTTTTCAAAAGTCACTATCAAGCACAAACGGTATTCCTGGTGCATATATTAAGCGCCTGAAGAATTCGGGAGCAATCATCATTAATGAGATAATTCCCAATAATGCCAGCGCTGCTGATATAAAAATCAATTATGATGGGTTGAGCATTCAAACAATAGATTCAAAAGGAAATATTATCTCGATTTTAAATAACACAAATACCGACATAAAAAGGAAGATTATAAACGGAAGTTATATCCCAGGTGAGGTTGGATAGGGAGTAAAGTTGTTTTTATAAGCTTAAGCTTTCCGCGATAGAGAAGACACAGTCTCCCAGCATATTTACATAACTTCCCTTTTCGTTATCATACCACCCATAAATAACCGCCTGGGTTACAGGTGTTTTGATCACAGTGTCTGGCAAAGATTCGATTAGATCGGCGTCAAGGCCCGGTACTTTTTTAAGATCGATGCTAACGGTAGCGGTTCGGGTATGGGTTTCTAACCCCTCTATAATAACAGCGGCCCGCGGCAGGCCGATAATATCGCTGGAGACATTCTGTTTGTCCGAAAAAAGAAGGTATTTTTCAGGGTCTTCTTCTGAAGCTTGTTTGTATATGCTGTTAATAAGAGCCCGACGGATAGAATCTCCGGATATGTCCTCTTGAAGATTAACCACGAGTATAATTAATGAGCCGGTAGATGTTGGGATTCGCACAGATTCAGCAATAAATCCAATATTTGCCATTTCCGGAATGACCTGGCTTAACGTTCGTGCCGCTCCAGTGGTGGTCAGGATAATGTTGTTCATTACGCTTCTGTTTTTTCTTAAATCTGTCTGGCCGGTTTTAGGGAGACGATCAAGAACTTCCTGTGACCCGGTCGCTGCGTGTATGGTGGCCATTGAAGCGGAAAGAATTTTGGCCGGACCAAAGTAATTAAGAAGAGGTTTCATCATATGTGCAAGACAGGTAGTGGAACAAGATGCCGCAGAAATAATTTGGTGTTGTCTCGGGTCGTAAGTGCTGTCATTAATTCCCATGACAATGGTAACAGCGTCATCTGGAATAGGTGATCCTTCATCCTTGATTTTAAAAGGTGCGGATAGCACAACTTTTTCAGCACCGGATTCGATATGCCCACGGCAAGAGCCTTCAGGATGGTCCGGTGAAATTGTAGGATCGAGAAATTTTCCAGTGGTATCCACAACAAGGCGAACATTGTGATTTCGCCATTGAATACGATCTGGATTTCTATCAGATCGCAAAAATTTTATCCTGCACCCATCAATTGTCATAGAGCCATCTGCTTCATTCAGATTTTCTATAACAGGACTGGACTGATGACCGTAGAGAAACCCCTGTAAGGAACCATACGTAGAATCCCTTTCTACGTAATGGGCAATATCTTCTAATGATGTTCCAACAGAGCGACCGAGATTTACGACTATTTCATTAAAAAATTTACGTCCAATATGATGCCAAACCGCTAGTTTACCGATTCTTCCAAATCCATTGACTCCCAGGCTAATTTCTCTGCTAAAGTTGTTATTCGTATTCATAGAGTACACCTTTGTGAGATCTATAGAAATCTTTTATATATAGATGACGGGTGATTAAGTCATTTCATTTCGAAATAAATGCTCTCTAAAAATTTAAATTGATTGGCCTGTTTTAATTTGGCCTAGATAAACGGACCCTTCTTGGCCATCCATGCTTATAATATCCCCTGATTTTAACTGAACATTATTAAAAAGGCAGGTTTTGGTTTTTTCATCGCATGTAAGGTTACCGCATCCCACCACACACGTTTTTTCAAGCCTGTGCGCTACAAGGGCGGCATGTGATGTCACTCCTCCTCTTGCTGTTAACAGCCCATCCGCTGCGGATATTTCACGAATATCATCGGGAACAGTATCGTTCCTAATCAGTATCAAGATTGTATCCGGTTCTTTTTTTCTCCAGCTATCTATATCATCCAGGGAAAAAACAATTCGTCCGGAAATAGCACCGCCGCTGACACCGATACCATGGGCAAGATAATCCTCTGTCTTTAAAAGATCATTAATATCAAAGGATCCGGTTTTCCTTAACAATAAAGGCCCAGTTTCTATAGGGGTGTGAAAGCTCTTTTAGGAAGGTGTTGAGCCTGTCCAGGAGGCCGAAATACCTGGCCATGATATCTTGCAGAATTGCATATTTGGCATCAATTGAAACGTCAACTTTGTAGCTGGCCAGGTTAACTTCAAGGGCTTTTGATTTAATAGTCAAAACGCATTTCTCCTTCTGAGTCTTTTCATTAATAAAACGGGATCAGAAAAAAGAAATTATTTAACCGCCGGTTTAAAAAGGTTTTGAGCCGGGCGGACGATTTTTACATTTAATCAGAGAGTTTATGATTAGTGAAAACAAAATTGATCGCTGTACCGAGCCTGAAGAGTAAGAGTTGCAATTTGAATTAAAGATATTTTATCGTAAACAAGAATGAAATACAACTTTTTTAAATAAGGACGACTTTAATTTCGATATAAATAAATGGGATCGTTTTGTAAAGTACCTTTGGGATAAAGTATTGTTTCAGGAACAAAATCCGGTATCTTAAAATTGCAGGAAACGATATAAGCGCCCTCTTTTAATTCAGCCTTAAGCTTTGCGGCAACAGTTTTCATTACATCCGGAAACAAATAACAGAAAACAACGTCCGCGTTTGAAATGTCCTCCTTATAAAAATTCGCGTATTTTAAATGAATGTTTTTAACGAACATACACAAGATCTTTGCTTTAATATACGCGAGCGGATTTAATTCATAACCGATACCCGTAATTCCGAATTGTTTGTTTGCCATTCGTAAAACACGTCCATCACCACAGCCCAGATCAATCAGAATTTGATTGTTCGTCATAGGAACAGCATTTAGAACGGCGGAAATTCTTTTTCTGGAAGTCGATACAAAAAACGCGCCCTGGGAAAATGGTAATGTAACAATAACAGACAGCGCGTAAATAATTTTAACTGTAAAAAGACTTCCGCCAACAAACAAAATGATTAAAAGTGGCGTTGACATGAAAAACTGGTTTTGTTTTATAAGTATGATTTTTAAAAATTTGGTGTTTAAGCATCAATGCTTTCCTTGGCGCCTTGTATAAGAAAGTGTAAACGGTTATGCATGTTTGCTTCACTGGTGTCCGCATCCATATCAAGAAAGAGAAGGTTCAGTTGAGGATACAGATCTCTAAGGCGCTTTTCAGTGCCCCGAGCGATAATATGGTTGGCAAGACATCCAAAAGGCTGAAGGCATAACACATCGTTGATACATTCTTCGGCAAAGGAAACGATTTCGGCAGGAAGCAGCCAACCTTCACCAAATTGCTGGACAGGGTTTACAATTAAGGATCCTTTTTGAGCGATTTTTTTAATATCATGAAAAGGACGGTGGAATCTAAAATTCTTCATGGTTTGGTTGAACTTAACCATCGCGTAAATCGTTCTTTTTTCGAGCAATAAGGTTTTTATTCGTGATCGGGCAGATCTTTTTAAATTGGCCTTTACATTGGAATTGTGGTCCACAAAAGGATGGAGAAAAAAGTCAATAATCGGCGGAACAATTACCTCTATTTCCTGGCCCCTTAACCAGTCCACCAGATAATGATTGGCAAGGGAGTTGTATTTTACATAAATTTCGCCAACAAGTCCGATTTTTGGAAAAGAACCTTCTTTGATTTTTATACTGTTAAATTCATATACAGCGTCTTTCAATATGCTGAGAATAATAGAAAGACTGGGTTTTTCAAAGCCTAGCTTCTCTTTGGAAAGATATTTGTTTGTGACAACAACGGTAGATCCAGGCACTTTTTCTCTGAAAACAGTCGAGTTGTACATTTGAATAATGGAATCGGCATATAAAAAGTAAAGAAATCCGTAGGTTAAAAGAGAATCTGTATCAATAGTAAATTCAGATGTGTCTGAAATTTCATAATGCCCTGTCGGAACCGAAGCAACGGGCACATTTTCAAAACCCGCGGAGACAAGCGCTTTTTTAATTAACGATGTGTAGCTGGAAGCACGACACTGGCCGCCGGTTTGAGTAAGCCCGACAAACACCTCATCCGGGTCAAAACGACCGCTCATGAGTTCTTTTAAAATATTTCCGATTACAATTATTGCGGGATAACATATTTCATTATTGATATGCTGAAGGCCAATTTCTACAGATTTTTTATCAGCAGGCGGCAGGATATTAAGCTGAATGCCAATTGATTTAAAAATATGCGGCATAATATCAGAATAAAAGGGCCCCAAATCTGGTGAGATCATAATTTTTCGTTTATCTTTAGAGGCAGAAAAGGGGCGCGTAGTAACACGTGGGACGCAATTTTTCTTTTTGGCAGTCTTTTGAAGCTTTAGGGATTCAACCAAAGATCGGATGCGCAGCTTCACAGAACCCGGACTTGAATTTTCATCGATTCGAATAAGCGTCTGATTTTTACCGGATTCATTCAAAATTGATTTTACTTCATCCACAGATATCGCGTCAGGACCGCATCCAAACGAATTCAATTGAATGAATTCAACATGGTCGTTTGCGCCGGCCCAATTAGCCGCTTCAAAAAGCCTGTTTGTGTAGGCCCACTGAGTGAGTACATGCGCCTCGCTTAAGTCGTTGAAAACTCGATCAGGTATTGAATCCTCTGTAATAACGTCAATACCAAGATCAGCGATGTACTTTGGAATATTATGATTAATCAGCGGATCAACATGGTAGGGGCGTCCCGCCAGAAGCAAAAGAAATCGGTCTTGTTCTCGATTTTTATTAAATAATTCACCTGCTTTTACTTGAATCGCATTTTTGAATTGAGCCTGCTCCTCAATAGCGGTATTAAATGCGTTTACGAAAATTCCCTTCTTTACACCAAACTGTTTTAAATACGCAAAGCAGGATTTTTTAAGTAAGCCGACGTCATTGAAGGTCAGCGGAGGCTGGTCCAAAGGTACGCCGTATTTGCCTTCAGGATTTATAGAATTTTTTATTACATCCGGATAGCCGGAAACGATAGGACAGTTGTAATAATTATTGGCATTTTGATGTTGATCCTTTTCAAATGGAATAATTGGATAGAATATGCGATCAACACCGATGTTAATCAGGTGTAAAATGTGGCCATGCACGATTTTGGCAGGGTAACAGATATTTTCTGACATAACCGTATGGTAGCCCTTTTCACATAATGCTTCACTGGAATCCGGAGACAATATGACTTTAATTCCGGATTGTACAAAAAGAGTATTCCAGAAAGGAAAGTTTTCAAAAATGTTTAAAACACGCGGAATACCAATGGTGAGCAAGGGCGTTGTATCCGGTTCGGTTTGGCGGTCAAACAGCAGATGGTATTTATAGTCAGGCAGGTTAAACCCTTTTTCCGTATGCTTGCCCTGGTTGGAAAAATTTTTTTCACACCGATTCCCCGTATAAAAGCGGTTTTGATTTTTAAAAGTTAAAACTGTGACGGGGCATTGATTATTGCATCCACTGCATGCGGTTAATTTTTTTTGATAGTTATTTATTGCTTCAAGATTTTCTAAACCAGAGAAGCTTGTTTTTGATTTTTGATTTTCATTGTAATAATTTAATGCGGAAATCGCAGCGCCATAAGCGCCCATTAATTCGGCAATTTCAGGACAAAGAATTTTTTTGCCGATAATCGATTCAAAAGCCTTGTGAACGGCTGGATTTTTAAATGTTCCTCCCTGAACAACAATATGGTCCCCTAAAATGGAAATATCTCTAACTTTGAGCACCTTATAAAGAAAGTTTCTGACAATAGAATACGCAAGTCCAGCGGAGATTTCATTGACAGACGCGCCCTCTCGCAAGGCCTGCTTGACTTTTGAGTTCATAAAGACAGTGCATCGTGTACCCAGGTTACAGGGATTTTCAGCAGTACACGCGATTGAGGCAAAGTCATGAATGCCATAACCAAGGTTTTGAGAAAAAGATTCAAGAAAAGAGCCGCACCCGGACGAGCAGGCCTCGTTGACTTCAATATTGGAAATCACGCCGTCTTCAACAAAAATGGCCTTCATATCCTGTCCGCCGATATCTAAAATAAAGGAAACATCTTTGTTAAATATTCTTGCGGCTTTGTAATGCGCAATGGTTTCAACAATACCGTCATCTAAACTAAAAGCTGTTTTTATAAGGTCTTCGCCGTAGCCCGTAATTCCGGTTCGGGCAATTTTGATATCTTTACCGCTATTATCAATTCGTTCTTTAAGCAATTGAAGTCCATTTGCTACGGCCTCAATCGGTTTTCCCTTGTTATTTGCGTAGTAATCGAAAGCAACATTTCCCTGTGCATCAATTAAAACAATTTTTGTGGTAGTAGAATCCGGAATCGATGCCTAAGAAAAAATCGTCCCCTTTGGTTTCATTTAGATTAATTTTTGATATTTTATCCGAAAAACGCTGCTGGCTCCATGAGCCAAAGTCAACACGGTTTTTGAAAAGAGAAGGAAGCCGGTCGCTATTGGTTTGTATAGATGTATCAGTAGTTTTTAAACGATTTACCAGATCGCTGAGTTTTAATGCTCCATTTTTTTCTGCAGAGATAGCGGCACCGATAGCGGGAAAAAGCTCCGGATGAAGCGGACGAAGAACATCACTGTTGGATAAGTTTAGGGCTTTTATAAAAATGCGTCTCAATGAAGGTAAAAATGAAAGGGGCCCTCCACAGAAAAGAATAGACGGCCTTATGTCATATCCTCTGGATAGAGTGGTAATAATTTGTATGGCAACCGCATGAAAAATAGAAGCGGCTATGTCTTCTTTGGATACTTCCCGGCTTAATAAGTTCTGAACATCGGTTTTCGCAAATACACCGCATCGGGAAGCAATGGGAAGAAAGTTTTCGTGTTGGCTTGCCAATACATCAAGTTGGTCAATAGAAACATCTAGCAATGTTGCCATTTGATCAATAAATGAGCCGGTTCCGCCGGCGCAGCTGCCATTCATACGAATGTCGGGCCTTTTCTTGTCACTGAAAAAAATAACTTTTGAGTCTTCACCGCCGATATCGATCAGGGTTTTGACTTCAGGGAAAAGAGTATTTGCTGCATTGGTAGAGGCAACTAACTCCTGAATAAAAGGAAGGCTGTATTTTTCCGCGATGCCAAGTCCAGCGGAGCCTGTAATAGACATATTAACGGCAATATTGCCGCATTGGCCCAAAGCCTTTTCAAGAGAGACAACAAGTGATTCAAGAATTTCAGCGTTGTGTCGTTTGTACTCAAAAAATTGGGTCTGACCGGATTCATCAAGTAAAACCGTTTTCGCAGTGGTTGAGCCGATATCGATACCCAGTTTCATGAGACCCCATATCCCTTTTTGCTGTATTTTAGATAAAAAGAATAGTAATTTTACTCATGCAGTTAATATCGTTATCATTTTTGTGAAACATATAGAAGTAAAAAAGCTAGTATTTTTTTAGGAAATTAAACTAAAGATTGATCAGAAGTAAATCAAAGATGACGAAGTTAAAAATCAAACAGGATATCGCCAGTGCAGTTTCCATCCGTGAGCATAAGGCATTTTGAAATCTTAGGTTTTACACTATATTTAATGCCAAGGCTATTAATCCAACATTCGATTCTGTATATGACACCACATTCATAATGTTCAATTACATCCGCCGCAACCATACCTTTATATGCAAAGCAGTTATAAGGCTTAAATTCCCAACGCATAAGATTTTCTTCAGGAAAATTCATCATAGTATTCATAAAATCCGGGATAAACATTTCTTTGGCACTTTCAAAAAACCGTTGGAAACTATCAAAGGTTTTAATAGATCCTGTCTCAATGCCCAGAAAGTTAATTAGACGTTTTATTTCAATTGGGGCAAGGGCTGAAATGGCTAACTTGTTGAGTTTGTTGGCTTTTTCAATACCCATTTCTTGAAGGCAGTGATAAAACCACATGCCGTCATGGGTCATCCAGTTTTTATTTAAAAGCTCTATCAGTTCCTTTTTTTCCGCATCATTCATTTCAAATTTTGATTTTCCTGCTCCTGCAGTTTTATTTGGTTTTGAAGTTCGAGCTTTTTACAACTGATATAGTCTTCACGCGGAAGCTCAAACAACTGATTTTTGTACCGATCAGTTAAAGAGTACCACAATTGGATCCTTTGCTCAAAGCGATTTTTTTCAGGAAATCTGAGCGTATCCATATAGGCCAATATCGCGAAATAATACCTTATAGAGTTACGCTCGATCGCACCCCTTGTGCCATCGATGTACACTGAATTGTTATCTTTGTCCTGGTTAATGATACTGAACCCAATTTTATTTCTTCCAAGGGTTGCAAAATAGGCCTCCATGGCTGCTTGGGTGGCCAATCCATATCTGTAGGTATATGAGAAACGAAAGAAGGTCTTCTTTCCTCTAACGGGCATAGCTTCAAGTTCCATTCGGTAATCGGAGGTATCGATAGGGCCGGTATCGGCGGTAAAAAGAATTTTTAAATAGTTTGATTGATTTTCGATTACCTGAAATTGGTATTCAAGAACAAACGCGTCTTCAGGCGGCTGATAAAATTTTCGTCCGCTATAAAAAGTGATTTTTTGGATATTTTCATCTTTTTTAAAGATACAAGCCTTTATGTTTAAGTGAAGCAGGGAAATATCGCACCAGTTTTTAGGCTCAACTAAAACGCCGCTGATCCTGGAAAAAGGATGTGAGATAATGCTGTAAATATCGCCGCTAAGCGTATTGTGTTCATCAAAAGACTCAATATAAATAGGAAGACCGGAAGAATGTTCAAATAATTGTTTCTCTATTTCATTATATTTTTTCTGTAAGTTTTGATTATGTGAAGACAGGGCGTGTACGCTTGATATCAGTCCAAATAGCAAAATAAATGCAGCAATTAGTGAAAAAAAAGCTAACCTTAAAAAAAATAAATTAATCATTAAAAAATGCCCAGGTTAAAGAAATTATCTTTGTTGTTCGACTTATCACATTTGAGGGTATATCTTCAATTCTTTGTTGATTTTCAAAGGCTTTTTTGTCCAATTGTTTATAAATTGGCCTGAAAATAAGGCAGTTTGATTGCAGGCATATCGATATTTTCGTTGATTTATAAATAATTATCATATTAAAAATCAGAAAACGCAAATTAGTGCACCAAACGTTTTTTCACATAATTACTAGATCAATACCAATGCTGACCTTAGGACTTCTTGAGAAAAAGCATATTTATTATTATATGAAACACTAACAAACTGCTTGTTACGGGTTTCGTATTGGTAACCAAAAGGAGAAATTGAATGATTAAATCACTATTCCAAAGTCGTATGAAATTATCCCTCGTTTGTCTGTTTGCTGTCTTTTTGTTTTGGGGGAGTCAACTTTTTGCTGAAACGATGAATGACCAGGAGGCGTTTACGTTTAACATCGTATTGGCTAAAAAAAATTGCCAGATAGCTATCTGGCTGGTTAATGCAAAGGGAGAGTTTATCGATACGGTCTATGTCACACGGAAAACGGCCAAGAAAGGACTGGGAAATAAAGGCGGAGAGTTAGATGACAAACTGGGTGGGTCACGTTTAAGCGTCCTGCCTGCCTGGGCGTATCAAAGAGGTTTTAATTATGGAGGCGGCAATTTTTACCCGTCTAAAGATAAAGCGCTTGTTGACGCGATTACCTCAGCCACCCCAAAAGCCGGGGAGTTTGTTTGGGTTTGGCGCTCAACGAAACCTCTCAAGCCCGGAAAATATTTCTATAATATAGAAGTGAATAAAAGCTTCGACGATAATGAGCATCATAATTACAGCTGGTATAGAGGACAGCCGTCAGTGATCTGGCAGGGAAGTCTTATTATTGGAAAGAAGATATCGGAAAGCAATGCCAAAATCATAGGACATGGAGACGTGGCCGGGGCAGATGGAAAGATAAGCTCTGATTTGTCTTCACTTACTACGGCCCTTCACCTAATTAAAAAAGTGGAGGCAACTTACAAACCTGGAAATAATTGAAAAACTGCCTTAGGGGAGGGAATGTATGCCATTCGATATCGTTCGTAATATCAGTATATATTACGAGATCCATGGCATAGGTCCGCGCCTGCTGGTCATTAGTGGAACGGGTGGAGACTTGCGACGTAAGCCTAATATCTTCGATGCACCCATTGCCGGACATTTTGAAATCTTAAGTTATGATCAGCGGGGTTTAGGCCAGACGTCGCGTCCGGATATTCCGTATACCATGGCCGATTATGCCGACGATGCCAACGGGCTGCTCGATGTCTTGGGGTGGAAGCGATGCATGGTTATGGGGATTTCATTTGGGGGGATGGTGGCGCAAGAGTTTGCCCTGCGCTATCCGCACCGTGTAGAACGCCTTGTATTAGCCTGCACCAGCAGCGGGGGCGAAGGCGGCGCCTCGTACCCCTTTCAAGAACTCGCTCATCTCCCGGAAGAAGATTACATACACCATGTCCTCCAACTCAGTGATACGCGCCGGGACACAACCTGGCAGGCTGCCAAGCCGGAGAAATTTCAGGCGCTTTTTGACCTAACCCTGGCGGGGCTGAAGGTAGGGGCAGATGAGCCTGGACGCCAAATCGGCGCCCGCCGGCAGTTGGAGGCCCGTGCCGGCCATGATACATACGAGCGCCTTCCTGCATTGCGGATGCCGGTCTACATTTGTGGAGGTCGATACGATGGCATTGCAACTCCCGTCAATCTCGAAGCGTTGCAGAAGCAGATTCCGGGAGCGCGTTTGGAGCTGTTTGACGGAGGGCATCTGTTTTTAATCCAGGATGCTAAAGCATTCGAGCAAATTGGTGTATTTCTGCGGGGAGAGCTTGATGATTAACCTCGGCGTGACTAAGGCGTTATTGCACCACCTCACCTAATTAATGTTAGGAGGAAAGGAATGAATTACACAATTACTCCCTCCAAAGATGGCAAATATATCATTCTCAAGATTCAGGGTGAAATCAACAGGCAGAGTGCCATGAAACAAAATCTTGAGGCCCATACGCTTGGAGGAAAGTTGGGCATTAACCGATACCTTGTAGATGTAACAGAATCTAGGAATACGGATTCGGTCATGGAAAGCTACGATTTTGCATATGAAGATATGAAAAATACCGAAGGGATTGACCTATATGCTCGTGTTGCCCTTTTAGTTAGCCCGGGTGATCATTCACACGACTTTATTGAGACGGTCACTACAAACTCTGGCCTGAACGTCAAGATATTCACTGATTTTGATTTGGCGATGCAATTTCTTGAAAAATAGATATCTCCTAACCCATATGAGTCTTCAGGAATTAACTGGCGATAAAAAAGCATAGAGACAAAGCCAGGGTCTCAAAAAAGAATTTATCCTTGATTTTTAGATAGTTATTATATATTATTCAGAAAAACCTTAGTTGCCGTAACGCTCTTCTTTTCAATCCAATTACCATACCCTTTCACAGCCTGCTGATTTGGCTGTTTTGACATAAAAATTCATAAAAATGCCTAGATATAAGGCGTATTAAGAAAAACTTCCGCGTATTAATTGTTATGCGTAAAGAAGGATAACAATGGGATCTTTAACTTCGCAAAGACATTTATTCGATATTCCAGAAGAAGTTGCCTACTTCAATACCGCGTATTACTCTCCACAATTAAATGAATCAAGAGATCGGCTGCATGATGGTGTAAATACAAAAAGTCACCCCTGGGAGCGTATTCCGGACAACTTTTTTCATGATGCCGAGACGATTCGTCAGCTATCTTCAGACATCTTTGGAGGCAATAGTGATGGATTTGCAGTAATTCCTGCTGTGAGCTACGGAATCAGCACGGCAGCACGAGCTATTGAGCCGACCTTACAACCTGGAGATCAAATATTAGTTATTGCTGAGGAATTTCCAAGTAACGTTTTGCCCTGGAAACGCACAGCCCTGGAAACAGGCACGGCAATAATCACTGTTTCAGAACCCATTGACGGTAATTGGACTCAGGCAATATTAGATAGAATTATTAATGGCGTAAAAGTGGTTGCTGTATCTACGTGCCATTGGACAAACGGATTAAATATTGATTTGCTGCCAATTGGTAAGGCATGTCGTGATATTAATGCAGTTTTGGTAGTTGATGCGACCCAGACATTTGCCGCAATGCCTTTTTCTATTGAAAACGTTCAACCCGATTTTCTTATTGCAGCAGGATATAAATGGCTGCTATGCTCCTATGGATTCGGTTTGCTTTACGTGTCTGAGCGATGGCGTAACGCCCGGCCACTTGAGGAAACATGGCTTGCTCGTGACAACGCGGAAAATTTTTCAGCGTTAGTGAAATATTCAGACACCTATATGCCTGGCGCGCGAAGATTTGATGTTGGAGAGAAATGCACAGCCACAATCCTTCCGGGAGCAGTTGCAGCATTAGAGCAGATTAAGACATGGGGAGTCGAGGAAATATCAAATTCACTCTCTTTAATTAATAAAACAATTGCTGTACATCTTGAGTCACTGGGATTTGAGTTGCCTGATGAGTCACAGCGTTGTCCCCATATGTTTGGAGCGTTGCTTCCAAAACAGTACAAAGGCAATTTGGTGTCAGAACTCGCACGTCGGAATATCTACATCAGCCAAAGAGGAAATGCGCTTAGATTTTCGCCTCATTTACATGTAAATGATAATGACATTAACCGGCTTCTTGAAGCACTGGAAGAACTGGTTCGGTGATTTACCATGAAACTCGTAACCACAGGTTGACCGTGGCTGCAAATTACGCTGTACTTCATTTGCCCAGGGCAACCTGAGTATTAGAAGCAATTGAAAAGGGGTAACGTTATGGAAAAAACGGACAAATTAGCTGTTCTAATAGACGCGGATAATGCTCAACCAAGTATCGTCGATGGTTTGCTGGCAGAGATAGCAAATTACGGGATAGCCAGCGTTAGAAGAATATATGGCGATTGGACGGCGACTAGCCTGAAAAAATGGAAAGAGGTTCTATTGCAGCATTCCATTCAACCAATGCAGCAATTTGCGTACACAAAAGGAAAAAACGCCACTGATAGTGCAATGATTATTGACGCAATGGACTTATTGTACACCAGTAACTTTAACGGTTTCTGTATAGTATCGAGCGATAGTGACTTTACGAAGCTGGCATCAAGAATTAGAGAGTCAGGATTATTAGTGTATGGTTT
>JAFDFT010000561.1 GCA_019309685.1 Deltaproteobacteria bacterium | reverse complement strand
CCCATGGGGGGAGGGCTGTTTATGCAGGTGATGACGTCAAAGAACTCTTGGATGTTACAATAGAAGGAATATATTCGATTCACGACCAGGTGGTTGAATGTATTAATAAAGATATGCCGGTGGATGAAATCATTCACCAGGTAAAACTCCCTGATCATCTCAAAGATCATCGATGGCTCAGGTTCCTTTATTCAAGGCCTGAATTCGCCGTGTACAATATATATAGATGGTATCATGGTTATTTTGACCACAATCCGGCCAACCTTCTTCCCAGACCCGCTAAAGAAGTAAACAATGAGATATTTAACCTTATAGGAGATAGCGAACGCATCCTGAGCCGTTCGAGAAAATTATTTGAAGATGGTGATGCTCAACTCGCACTTCAGGTGCTTGATGTTCTTTTAAAAAAGGAACCCGATCATATAGAAGCAAGAAAGCTCAGGCTAAATATCCTTGAAAGGCTCTGCGAGGAGGACTATTGCCTCATGTCTCGCAACACGTGGGTCTACTTCATGGATAAAGACAAAGAATTTCTCGGGATAAAGGAATAAGACGTGATTTTTAATAAACCAGGACGAATTACCGACGACATTTACATGCTGGGACCAACGGGGGTTCCGATTTTTCTTTTAAACTGCAATTCTCCTGTAATATTTGATGCGGGTTTTTCATTTCTCGGCAATAAGTATGCAAAGGATATAAAAAATGTCCTGGGCGTTAGAGAACCGGAACACCTGTTTTTAACACATGCCCATTATGATCACTGCGGTTCAGCTTCCGTTTTGAAAAGCCATTTTCCCGGACTAAAAGTGACATCATCTGAAAAAGCAAAGGATATTCTGAATCGCCCGAATGCAATTAAATTAATGACAACGTTAAGCAAAGAAGCAGAACGTTTTGCGGCAAAAGGAAGTAAGAAGCGCCAATCCGCTAAACCTTTTGAACCAGTTGTTATTGATCGTACCATAAAGGGAAATGATATCATTGAACTGGAGAAAGGTTTATCCATACAAGTAATTGAGACGCCCGGCCATACAAGAGACCACATAAGCTATTATATCCCTGAAAAAAAAATATTGATCGCAGGTGAAGCAGCCGGTATCCCTGACAGCACCGGTTATATTGTAACAGATTGCCTTGTTGGCTATGATATGTATGTCGATTCAGTTGAAAAGCTAGCACAGCTTGAAATAGAAATGCTTTGTTTAGGGCATGATTTTGTATATACTGGAGCAGATGCCGGGAAATATATAAAACGCGCTGTAGAATCCTGCGGGAAATTTCTGCATTTGGCCAAGACATGCCTTGAAGATGAACAGGGACATATGGAAAGTGTAATGAATCGGATCAAACAAATTGAATATGATTCTAAAGAGGGAATAAAACAATCTGAATCCGCTTACATGATCAACCTAAAAGCACGGCTCAATGCCGTTCAAAATCATTTAAATAACAATACCCATCAGAACTGAAGTAACCAATGAAAATGAAACCCGATTTAAACGTTCATATAGGGGGCTTGAATCTTCAAAATCCCGTGATGACAGCATCCGGAACATTTGGATATGCGAACGAATTTAAAGATCTGGTTGATTTGAACCGGTTGGGAGGGATTATTGTTAAAGGGTTGTCTCTTGAACCTTCCAAGGGAAATCGGCCGCCGCGAATTGTGGAAACCCCATGCGGTATGTTAAATGCCATTGGTCTTGAAAATGTCGGCATTGAAGCATTTATCCGAGAAAAGCTGCCTTTTTTAAAAACACTATCACCTCCGATCATTGTAAATATCTATGGGAAAAGCATAGAAGAATACGCTGAAATAGCATGGCGCCTGGAAGACATTGAAGGCGTCTCAGGTATTGAAGTGAATATTTCCTGCCCGAATGTTCAGGCGGGCGGCATCGCGTTTGGGGTTGATCCCAAAACAGCAGGAAAGGTTGTAAGTGCGGTTAGAGATGCATCTACCAAGCCGCTTATGGTTAAGCTTTCTCCTAATGTGACAGACGTTGCTGAGATCGCTAAAAGCGTTGAATCGGCTGGCGCGGATTCTATTTCATTGATCAATACCCTCACAGGGATGGCTATAGATATTGAAAGCAAACGCCCCATGCTTGACAATATCACCGGTGGTCTTTCAGGCCCGGCGATTAAACCCATCGCGCTTCGCATGGTATGGCAGGTCGCTCAGAAAGTTAACGTTCCGGTTATAGGTGTTGGCGGCATTATGACTGCGAAAGACGCAATTGAATTTTTTATCGCTGGCGCTGTTGCTGTACAGATTGGTACGGCGAATTTCGTTAATCCACACACGACGATTGATGTGATAGAGGGCATTGAAAGATATTTATCTGAAAGAGATATCCCGCGAGTAACAGATCTTGTCGGCACATTAGAC
>JAFDFT010000560.1 GCA_019309685.1 Deltaproteobacteria bacterium | reverse complement strand
AAAACCGGTAAAATAAATATTCTCAACTTAGCCATTAACGTAATTTCTGCCATAATCTTTTAATACACGTTTTTTATGAAAAACTGTATTAAGTATGAGGTTTATTTTTCATCACATTTTCAAGCCATTCTCATTTTTAATATTTGTTACCATTTTATTGAAATAATATCAAATTTGGCTATAATCTTATTCGTTTGCTGTGACCCAAATAACCATACAATGTCATACTAATTGAATACAGGTCTATTCCTGATCGTTTTCAAGATAATTCATGGGAACAACCAAAAAATATATGGACTCATTTTTTGTTAGGTGATATGACCGATTCGAATTATTATATTGATCGAATTAAGATCTTAAAATATAAAATATCTCAAATTAACAGCATATTACCCAGTGAGTCAGTTTTGTATTATGGAGAATTAATATGACCATTACAGGAGTGATCATCCAGACCCTTGGCGGGCTTGGCCTCTTTATCCTTGGCATGAAAATGATGACGGACGGCCTTCAGATGTCCGCAGGGGATAAAATTAAAAAAATCCTAAGCGCTGTATCGTCCAATAGAGTCCTCGGCTGTGCAACCGGCGCAGGTGTGACCGCCATCATCCAGTCTTCTTCTGCCACCACAGTAATGATCATCAGTTTCGTGGGAGCCGGGTTGATGAACATTCAGCAGGCAGTCAGTGTAATCCTTGGCGCGAATATCGGTACAACGGTGACAGCACAGATGATTGCCTTTCAACTGACCAGTGCCGCCCTCCCGGCCATTGCAATTGGTGTGCTTCTCAAGTTTTTTTCAAAACGAAGACGATATCGATACATCGGCGAGATTATCCTGGGATTTGGCCTGCTATTCTACGGCATGACCGTTATGAAGCACGGGCTGGGCCCGATTAGGCACGATCCCGCCTTTGTTGACTTTTTTACCCAGTTTACAGGAGACACCATGGGCAGCCGGCTTTTGTGCGTTGCAACCGGTGCCATCCTGACCATTATGGTTCAATCCTCGTCAGCAACAGTGGGTCTGACCATGACCCTTGCCATGCAGGGCCTTTTAACCTTCCCCGCGGCAATGGCCCTTGTTCTTGGTGAAAATATCGGGACAACTATTACCGCACAGCTTGCCACTATTGGTTCGAATAACACAAACACTCATAGGACTGCAAACGCTCATACCATGTTCAACGTTATTGGCGTATGCATCATGTTTATGATATTTCCTTATTTTATTACATTCGTTGAACTCGCATCTTCCGCACTTGGTGCGGGCCCTCTTACAGAAGTAGTCAATGGAGATGCGGTAAACATCTCAAGATATATCGCCAATGGACATACTGCTTTTAATGTTGTCAGTGCAGTAATTTTTCTGATCTTTCTCCCCTGGCTGGTAAAATTGGCAACTCTGGTGTCTCCAGAAGAAGCCCATGAAGAGCAGGATCTCCTTCAACTGCCAAAATTTGACAACCGCTATTTAGACAACCCGATCGCGGCCATAACCCATGTACGCAGTGAAATTGTTCGCATGGCGGAAACATCTCTTGTCACACTAAATAATACAATTGAGGCTTTTGAAAAAAAAGATACCAAGACGCTTCACAAATGGCATCGATACGAACAACACCTGGATGCCATGCAGCACGGAATTATCATCCACCTGACACAGATTTTCCAAGGCGAAGTGAATCCCGCCGAAGCCAAGGAACTCTCAGGAATGATGCGTATGACAAACAATGTTGAAAGGGTTGGTGACTCTGTTGAAAACATTGCCTTGATATTCGAAGATATCATTGAAGATCGCATCTCTTTTTCAGAGAAAGCTCTATCGGATATAAAAACGATCTCTCAGGAGTCAGTTGCTTTTCTTATCCTTGTTAAAGACGCGATACAAAGAAAGCCTGATCATTTTTGGCGAGACGCGCAAATAAAAGAAAATAATATTGATATCATGCGTGAGGAAATGAGAGACGACCACATTCACCGTCTCCAGAAAGGTATCTGCAGCGATGATGCGGGATTAAAGTTCAGTGACATTTTATCTAATTTCGAAAAAATCGGTGATTACTGCTATAACATTGCCCAGGCAGTAGAAGGGATAAAGTATTAGCAGTAAAGATGATTGCTTCGTAATCCGCCTGAGGCGGGCGGCGTTGCGCTGCATCCTCGCCCTGTTAAATTCTCGCTTGGCGAGACGGCGGAGCCGCCGATTTAACAGGGCAAGTCACTGCGGCGTACTATAAAGTACGCGCCTTTTTCGGGCCCCACGAAAAAGGTATTCCTCGGGATTTGCGTCGTTTGTTGGAGCGAAGCGGAGATCCCGCTATAAGAGGGAAACTTGAACTTTTTTCTTTGCCATCACAATTTCGACTTTTTACGAATCTAACAAAGATAAGAGCTG
>JAFDFT010000559.1 GCA_019309685.1 Deltaproteobacteria bacterium | reverse complement strand
TGTGATTGGTGTCAAAGCTTGAATAGTGACTAAAGAATAAAACTGATGAAAATATTTGTCTGAAATAAGGCACAACGAGATTCCTCACCGACGATATAAAGATGAAAATTTCCGCCGGATGAGAGTGTTTTGATTTTCATCGATTTCATTGAAAATCAAAACATATTTTTATCTCAGTGCTCTCTGTGTCTCTACGTCCTATGGCAATAATTTCGACGTCAAGCTCCTCTCCGACACATCGATAGACGACCCTGAGTCGTTTTCTGTCAGCATAAAGCTTAAAATATCCTGTCAAGTCGATGCCGGCACGCTTTCCCAATGGCGCCCCCAAAAACGGTTCGGAAGCCAACTTATTTAACTGTTTTGCAACAAGAAGCTTTTCACGACCATCCAGCTTTTTAAAATCCTTCTGAGCCGATGGTATGAGCTGTACCTTATATTTCATCCGGATGAATACCTTCTTCGCTTAGCAATTTCTCCAGTGAGACAGTTGCTTTTTCTCTCGCACGTCGAGAAATAACTCTCGCAATTTCAGTATGTTCCAAAGTGTTTGCAGCATTCTCAAGTTGTTCATAATCTTCAACAGGAAGAATCACTGCCTCCAGCTTATTATTCCTGGAAATAACGATTCTTTTTGAACGACCGGACGTTAAATTGGATAATACAGCACCTAATTTCTTGGCTAATTTGCCCGAAGCTATAATCTCAGAACGTTGATAGGCTGTCATATATAAAATCCTCCGTATAATTATACGCATAAAATAGCGCAATAATAGACTTTAAAAAGGTCGATGGTTGACTTATAATCAGTAATGCATTACATTGTAATTCATTGAATTTCAACAAGGAGATGATGGCATGAATACTGTCCAAAAAAGTTTGCGGCTTCCTCGTGAAACTGCTCTTGAAATAGAAAAGATGGCTCAGGAAACAGGGCGTGACTTTTCCGCTGTCACAAAAGATCTTCTGGCTGAATCCATTAAAACACGTCGATGCCCGGGCATCGTATTTGCGGATGGTGTTTCGGGAAGACGCGCGAAAGTTGCCGGCTCCGGGTTGGATGTGTGGGAGGTCATAGCTACCTACAAGAGTGTTGAGGAGGGTTTTAAGCGTCTCGAAAAGGTCTATCACTGGTTGACACAACAGCAGTTGAGATCAGCTGTGGGATACTATTTTGTTTATAGAATAGAAATTGATGAACTGATTGCCCGCAACAATTCCTGGACAAACAAATCTGTTTTCGATCGCTATCCCTATCTGAAAGGGGATGGTATGTGAAATATTACCTTGATGAAGACATAAGCCCAAAGATTGCTCAACTGCTTCGAAAACAAGAGGTCGACTGCATCAGTGCGCATGAGAAGGGCATGCTCCAAGCATCCGATTTGGTACAACTTGAAATCGCCGCCAAAGAAGAGAGATGCCTGGTCACAAAAAACAGAGATGACTTTATCCGTCTGACAGTGCAGTTTTTCAATAGCCAGTTACCCCATCACGGTGTTCTGATCATTCCCCATTCATATCCTGGGGATCATTTCTCTCGGATTGCAGAGGCACTTGAAATGTATGCCCGACGGCATCCGGGAGAAATGATGCCATATACCATTGATTTTTTGTAATGTCTTTGGGATTGGGGTCAAGTCTGCTCTTGACTCATATCGTCTTTTGCGATAATCACAATCCATGTCACGCCCCCTCAAAATAGCCTATCCCAATGCTTGGTATCATGTCATGAATCGAGGACGCCGGGCGGAGAAGATCTTTTCAGACAATCTCGATTATAAAGCATTTGTCGAATTGCTCCAGAAAACTTCGGAAGATTGGAATGTCTGTAATTAAAATCTCGCGCAAATATGATGTGAATTCAATATACAGGTACTAAATTAAGCTAGCTACCTAGTGTTAAACGTTGACATATTGTTTAATTGTGCTATTCTTGAATAGTTTAATTGTAACAAATATTATAATTAGGTGATATAGTGGCTACAATAATGAAAATAAGCCCTCAGAGGCAAGTAAGAATTCCCAAAAAGCTTATGCAAATGCTGAGTATAGAGACCGGTGATTTTGTAGAGATAGATGTTCAGAACCATGAAATCGTATTAAAACCACGAAAGCTCATCGATCCGGCGCAGGGGTGGTATTGGACGAAGGAGTGGCAGCATATGGAATCAGAAGTGGACGAACAGATTGAAAAAGATGAAATGTCTGTAAAATTCGAGAACCCGGAAGACTCAATACAATGGCTACAAGAATAGAGTCATTTCAATTCAGCAAAAGATTCAGGAAGGAGTACCAAAAGCTTCCGGTCAATATTCAAAAGGTATTCAATGATAAGCTAGCATTATTGAAAAATAATTTATCGCACCCCTCACTCAGAATAAAGCGAATTCAAGGTACCAA
>JAFDFT010000558.1 GCA_019309685.1 Deltaproteobacteria bacterium | reverse complement strand
ATAAATTTTCACCCGATGGGCGAACCGGAGGCTTCAATATGCGGTGTTACTAAGGGTTCGCAATAGTTCATAGTTCACTATGGTTTCACCCTTAGATGCAGCTTGTTGAGCGCAAGCGAAATCCCGCTTGCAGGGCATATGAAAGCCTCCAATTCGTGCAAAATTCAGGTTATACATCACCGGTTCAATCTTGATAGAAGCCGTTCCCTTAACCGAACGAAAGAAGACGTCTGTTTCATTCCAGAATTGACATTCAACCATGCTCTTGTTATCAAAATGCTGCCGGATGCAAACCATGAACTTTCTATATGCTGAGTCTTGTTACATTGTCCCACTCAGTTTAAGGGCACGGGTTCATCCGTTTCTTAAAAACGTATCCCATAAAGAAAAATCCAGAGGGGTAATATGTCAAATAATTTAATTCTCGACCCTGTTCTTTTTGATCGCAAAAGCATCAGCAAGGAAACAGCTGAATTCAATGAAGGTGTGGATAAACTGCTTTCTTCGCTACCGCCGACGTACACATTTGTTCCTCAGCAAATCAGAGATGATAGAGAAGCCGGAAAAGGCCTGTGGCCGATAAAACGTCTTGACGACTTTAAGGACAAAGAAGTGTCAGGCGCGGCAGGGAAGGCTTTGGTACGTTCTTATGTTCCTGAAAAAGTAAAAGCCGTTTATCTGCACATCCACGGCGGTGGATTCATGCTGGGCCGGGCTCATCACCAAGATGAAGGGCTGTACGCCATTGCCAACAACTGCAATGTGGCGACAGTCAGTGTGGATTACAGGCTCGCGCCGGAAAATCCATATCCGGCGGGTGCGGATGATTGTGAAGCCGCCGCTGTCTGGCTTGTTGAAAATATGAAGAAGGAGTTCAATACAGAAAAAATTATTATTGGGGGTGAGTCTGCGGGCGCTAATCTATCCGTTGTTACGCTTTTGAGAATGCGAGACAAACATGGATTCACCAATTTTTCCGGAGCGAACCTGGTTTACGGAGTATACGATCAGTCAATGACGCCCAGCGCCCGGAACTGGGGTGAAAGCCCAAATTTAATTTTAACAACCAAATTAATGCACTGGTTTCATAGTCAGTATGCACTGGCTGATAAGCTAAAGGATCCGGACGTTTCTCCCCTTTATGCTGATCTTACAAATATGCCGCCAGCCTTATTTTCTGTTGGAACGCTTGACCCGCTGTTAGATGATTCTCTCTTTATGAGTTCACGCTGGATCACGGCTGGGAACAAAGGGGAACTGGCAATATATCCCGGAGGTATACACGCTTTTAATGCCTTTCCGATTGAACTCGCACATCAGGCGAATAAAAAAATTGTAGAGTTTGTTGGAGAAAAAGCAAATAATTAGATAGTGCCCATCCATAAATTGCTATTTTGCCCGATTTCTGCGTCAGGTGGAACATCCGCCTTTGGCGGGCTTAAATTTTAATCCTCGAAATACTCAATGTATTCCTCCGGTTAAATTTTCGCCTTCCTTGGACTCGAACAAAATATCTAATTTCTGGACGGACACTAGATAAAATACAGTGTTCCTTACTTTAGTTCCTTGCTTGACAGGTTTAAAATATTTCTAGCAATAACAAGATGTTGAATTTGTCCTGTGCCTTCAAATATATCCATAATTCTGGCATCCCTCATCCATTTTTCAGCAAGTTCTTTTGTTGAGAAGCCCAAAGGGCCGAGAAGCTCACAGCATTTCTGGGTAATTAATGCAGCGACACGTCCTCCCTTTGCCTTGCACATTGATGCTTCAGAGCTATTAGGCTGTTTTTCATCAAGCATCCAAAACGCTCTCCAGGTTAAGAGCCTGAGCGCTTCAAGAGATGCTTCCATCTGATAATATTCTTTTTCCATACTTGAAACATTATTTGAATTTTCATGGTAGTTTAGCCGGTATCCGTTTTCTTCCAACTTTTCTCTGGTATAATCAAGGGCCGCTCTGGCTACACCGGTCGACATAATTCCAACAACCGGCCGGCTGCTGTCAAAAAAACTCATCGCCCCTTTAAATCCTCCGGAAGCGTCTTTTTCTACTTCTGGAACACCGAGAATATTTTTTTTTGGAATTCGGCAATTATTAAGAATAAAATTCCCGGTATCGGATGCCCGAAGCCCCATCTTTTTTTCCAGTTTTTCCAGTGTAAATCCAGGCGTCCCCTTTTCTACAAGAAAAGGCTTGATACCTGCTTTTCCGGCACTTTTGTCGACCGTTGCAAATACAATAACATTATCACAGCGATCTGCGGCAGTGACAAATATCTTTTCCCCGTTGAGCACCCATTCATCTCCATCGAGCACGGCCGTTGTACTGACAGCGCCTGAATCGGAACCGGTTTCAGGCTCGGTAATAGAAAAAGCTGTCCATTTACCGCCAAATTTTTCC
>JAFDFT010000116.1 GCA_019309685.1 Deltaproteobacteria bacterium | reverse complement strand
TTCAGGGAATTGTTGGCATCTCTTTTTTTCATGGCTGTTTCCTATATGGGTATTTATTTCAGGGGAGCTGATTGAACATCTCCATGGCCGCTTTTACAGCCAATCCTTTTTCCTTTACGGACAAAACGCCTGCAACCAGGTTGCCTTTTTGAAATACTACATCAAAATAATCTTCCATATCACAGACGATCAAATTTGTGCCATCTGACACTTTTATTTCAGATCCTTTGCCGTACTGTTTAGCAAAGTCAGCATATTGCCCGACAATGTCGTTGGCAATTTTATCGGATTCACGTTGCGACAGGAAATACTTTATATCAGTATCATATTTGCGATACTGCGCCATATAAGTATTTTTCATAAAGTCCAGTCCCATGGCGTCTGTTTTAACATATTTAATGGTTCCGGCAATCATATCTTTTTGCGGCATTACCATAAGACCCCAAACCTTTTCCCCTGAATCACTCAACGCGTTACTTGTTTTATTAGCAATTTCTCTGCTGATGCTTCGGAGTTCTTCCGTCGTCTCTGAAGCAATAATGGTAATATAGTACCTGCCTTTCCATATATAGTAATTTGCATCCTGGCCATAGGCTTCACGCCCGAGTTTTACGGGCGTGCCTTCCTGTGATCTTTCAGCGGAAAAAACGCCAAAAGCATTTGTTGCGTTTCCCATATCGTAAATAAATAAATCTATAAATGGCCCTTTCAGACCGTCTTTCATAAAATTGGCAAAAGTCATACCAACCACATCATAGGCAATATAAAACTCAGCCCGGCCATTGATATGTTCATATAAATTTTCTGGCGTGAACTGCTTTACCTGATCATATAACTCCCAGTTTTCTGGCGTGAAATCGGGTATAATATTTGCCAGGCTTTGGATTGAGTCGTCTGTAGTTTTAGCACATGCGGATAAAAAGATGCATACGGATAAAATTAGGCCAAAGATTGAGGTTTTTCTAAGGGATATCAATTTGTAAATTCTCCTGTAGTTCTATAGATATAAAATAATATTATAAAGATTAAAGTGGATTTTGTCTTTTATTGAGCAGCAACAATTAGGCTGTGCAATATCACATTCTCTTAAAGTGTACCAGGTGATTTTTTTGTTATCTCTAAGAAAAAAATGTGCGGAATAGTCATCACCCGGCCCACCGAACAAGTCGGAGGCCAAGTTTGACCGGGTGATTAAGGATTATGGATAAAAATTATAAGGAAAAGTCGATTAAAGTATTATATCTTGAAACAAAAAAAAGAAAGATGCGTTAGCCATGACCAGAAAAGTAGAACAGTTCTTGGGAGAAAAGGTTTCAGACGTCCGAATCCATCCACCGCTAAGCAGTAGTATTAAAACAGTGGCTAAATGATCTGCGCATACATAAGGTCTGCAGAAAGATCCTGTTTGCAGAAGCCTTCT
Organism: Deltaproteobacteria bacterium; assembly: GCA_019309685.1. Lineage (GTDB taxonomy): Bacteria > Desulfobacterota > Desulfobacteria > Desulfobacterales > JAABPS01 > JAABPS01. The sequence continues at coordinate 5,671 of JAFDFT010000116.1, read as the reverse complement.
ATCTATCGACTAGGTCTATATGCCCGTCCTGACAACCCATTTGAAATCATCCCGGAAACCGAGCAAGGCAAGAATAGAGCATATGAACCGTTCAACTGTTTTTTACTCTGCTTCACGTTTCCAGAATGCCATTATTCCTTCCTTGTTAGAAGAAAACTGGACGAGTTCCCATCCCTGACTGCCACGATTGTTAAACATACGTTTGAGTGATTCTATTTCCCTGTCCGGCACTTCATCCAGACCGCATTCACCGGTTGCACTGCAAAAATAAATTATTTTTTCAAATTCATCTTCCGAATGTTTTGTGATGTCATATTCAAAGCGTTTCATGTTCAGCCTCCATTTATCTGCATGGTAAAGGGATCAAGATTTTTGTGTAGTTGACCGGTAGCAGGTTTTTTCAATATAAGATCCACTGATTTTGTCAAATATTGCCTCGTTTTCATGAACCAGCTTTTTTTTACTCCCCCAGTCTCCACATGCAAGGACTACCGGTTCACCCAGGGTAAACTTTTTGCCACAGGCCGGGCATCCTTCTTCATTCAGGGTGTTTAACGTTTCCAGGTCTATAATGGTTTTATGTTTATTTTTATTTTCTGTATTCATAATACCTCCTCTTATAGATGGTTGTTACGAAGATAGAACAGATATATAGTATTAATCTAAGAATGATATGGGAGGTGTCAAGATGGGAAAGCGCAACGCCTCATACGGCACTACAAGTAGAACATATAATGCAAGATCAGTGAGAATATGCCAACTGAAAGTTCGATCAAAAAATAAACGGATGCCTATTCGTTGAGTTTACATTCATCATCCCATTCCGGGCATGCGGATTTCATATCGGTTTCATATTTTGACATACAGTCGCCGCATTCAAGTTCAATATTGGGCACATTGCCGTATCTTTCCATCATTTCTTCTTTAGATAATGCCTGGGCAAAACTGCAGCCGCACTGAGGACACGCGGATTTGATTTGAAATCGTTTTTTCTTTTCAGTCATGATATTATCTCCCTGGTTTCGAGCTGGATTTTATTTTAGCAATGCTTATTATATTTGTACAAAAATAATACTTAATATATCATCATTTAATAAAAATATAAATACCAAGGAGGCACTATGGCTGAAATAACACTCAAAGGCACGCCCATTCATACGGTAGGTGAATTGCCTTTTGTGGGTGATAACGCAATGGATTTTTCACTCACTCGTATGGATTTGTCGGATATGTCCTTAAAAGATGTGGCAGGGAAACGTGTTGTGCTGAATATTTTCCCAAGCGTGGATACCTCTACATGTGCAATGTCCGTGCGAAGATTTAACTCGGAAATAAGCAATTATGAAAACGCGGTCGTTCTTTGCATATCCCGGGATCTTCCGTTTGCACACGCCCGTTTCTGCGGAACTGAAGGCCTCAATGATGTAATTTCTTTGTCTGAAATGAGGAATAGGGATTTCGGACAGAAATATGGTGTAGAGATGACAGACGGCCCACTGGCTGGTCTATTAGCTCGGGCGGTTGTGGTCATTGATGAGAGCGGAAAGGTCATTTACACTCAACTCGTCAATGAGATTGGCGAGGAACCGGACTATGAAAAAGCCCTTACCGTTTTACGGGATACCGAAGACCTTGAGGCTTGCACGACCAGTACTACTGCAGAACATGCCAGGGGACTAGAAGATGACGAACCCTGTGATGATGGAAGATCAGGTTAAAAATAAATTGCATGAAGATTAGACAATTGTGCTCTTTGTTCGGTTTATGGGCAGGTTTTTCAAATATCGGTTGATTTTAATTCAATAAGTCAATATCAATAATATTAAAACTTTCCTTTGGTTTAAAGAGTATCTATACTTTAATACCTTATAACTCTACAATTGCTTACAATACGCAACCTCTTAAAATAAAAATTAGAATATAACCTCAATTGAGCCAATAAAATGAAACTATTTTCTGTAAAGCATTATCATTCGGGCATCTGCACAGATTAAAACATGTACTTAAAAACATGGCATCGATGAGATACAAAATACTTTTTCAATGATGCAAAGCCCTATATTTTCTTTGTTTACAGAAAATATGGGAAAATTTATCACTCAATTGAGGTATAAATAATATTTTGAAGCGGTGAAATGGCTTGGCATCAAATTGATGCAATGTTTTAATGCTCAATAAAACTAACAGGAGGTGTTTATCGTGGTAAAATACGGCACACAGGAATGGTTTGATGTTTATAAAGAAGAAATCAATAAGAGTGCGGCATACGAAGAAGCGGCAAAAACCTGGGAAGGGGATTTTTATTTTATCGTAGCCAAGGGCGGACCTGTAAAAGAAGAAATCTATGGGTATGTGGACCTTTATCACGGTAAATGCCGGGAAGTGGAAGTTGTATCGTATCCTAAAAAGTATGATCCTGAATTTAAAATTGTCGCCCCTTACGCTATCTGGAAAAGAATAAGCCTGAAACAGCTTGATTCCACACAGGCACTCATTACCAAACAATCCAAACTTCTGACCGGCAGCAGGGGTACCATGGCTAAAATCATGCGCTACACCAAAGCAGCCAATGAACTTACCAACATTACCTCAAAAATAGATACTGAATGGCTAGACTAACATGAACCCGCCATTTGTTTAACGAAGCAAAGGAGGTTACCATGTGGACTTTTTCATGCCCTATTATAGTATATGGCGATAATTCGCTCGAATACATCCTTCAACTCCAGGGTAAAAAAGCGTTTATCGTCACAGACAAGAATATTGTCAAACTTGGTCTTGCTAAGCTAGTGACCGATCAACTGGACGAGGCGAATATCGAATGGGAGATATTTGATGAGATAGAACCAGAGCCTTCCTTGAATACGATAAAGAAAGGGGGGGTAGCTATCGGGAAATATCAGCCTGACTGGGTTATTGGATTGGGTGGAGGATCATGCATGGACGCGGCTAAGGCGATTATTATCCTTCTGGTACAGCCTGACCTTGAGCCGGACTGTCTGGTTGCATCAGATACCTACAATTTCAGGGACAAGGCCCGGCTAATGGCCATTCCAACAACCAGCGGTACAGGCTCCGAAGCAACGTGGGCTATTGTTCTCACGGACACGGAAAATCAGCGGAAAATCGGTTTGGGGACATCAGAATGTACACCGGATATCGCCATCCTTGATCCTGTGATGGTTATAGGGATGCCCCCTAAAATTACCGCGGACAGCGGAATGGATGTGGTTTGCCAGGCTATTGAAGGGTATGTATCGACATGGGGCAGCAGTATTACGGCCGGGCCGGGACTGATTGCGATAAAGCAGGCGTTTGAATTTTTACCCAAAGCGTATAAAAATGGAGAAGATATAGACGCGCGTAAGGAGATGCAAAATGCAGCCATCCTCGCTGGGTTGTCCTTTGGCAACTCCATGGCAGGACTCGGCCATAGTACAGGGCATGCCCTTGGCGGAATCTATCATATTCCCCATGGGCGTACTGTGGGTTTGTTTTTGCCTTATACCATGGAATATCTGATGAATGGTTCTGAAGAAACAACAGCAAAGTACGCCGAGATTGCCCGCTTTTGCGGCATCGCGTCAGGCGATGATAAAAAATCCGCTCAAGCACTGGTAGCTAAAATTCGTGAACTGTCAAAAGAGCTAGATCAGCCGCTTTCAGTGAAGGATTGTGGTATCGAAAAAGATAAATATGACGCGTCTATTCCCGATCTGGTTGACAGAGCGCTAAATGAAGTGATGACAATGACTGTCACACGCATTCCGGATGTTGAGGATCTGGAGAAGATATTTAGCTGCGCGTATGAAGGTAAACGTATAGATTTTTAATCCAAATCCCAAGGAGGATGCCATGGACGGATACTGGGGTAAGCTGCTGGTGGCGGATCTGACAAAGGGGACACTTACGGATGAGCCGCTGAACGAAAACTATGCCCGTGATTTTATCGGCAGTACGGGTCTTGCAGCGCGTTATCTGTTTGATATGATCGATGAACAAACAGATCCTCTGGGACCTGACAATCCCCTTATTCTCATGCCGGGCCTTTTGAATGGTACCAGCGCTCCCAGTGTCAGCCGCTGGGGAGGCGCGACAAAATCCCCCCTTACCGGACATTATGGTGATGCCAATGCGGGTGCCATATTTGGTGCCGAACTCAAAAACGCGGGTTATGACGGCATTATCTTAAAAGGCCAGTCAGCAAATCCGGTTTATTTGAATATTCAAGATGGTTCAACCGAACTTAGAGACGCTGACAGTCTGTGGGGGAAGGACACTTACAAAACACAAGAAGAAATCAAGGACGCGTGCAGCGACAAACGCACGCAGATCGCATGTATCGGGCCAGCCTCTGAAAACCTCGTTTCTTATGGTAATATTATGTCTGAGTTTAGTCATTGTCTGGGCCGGGCTGGGTTGGGCTGCGTGATGGGTTCAAAAAAGGTTAAAGCCATAGCGGTTCGCGGCAACATGAAGCTGCCCATGAAGGATCCGGAAGCGTTTCGTGAGACCGCGGCAAAAGCGATGACAGACGTTAAAGAAGCTTTTCTTACCCAGTGGATGCATGAAGGCGGTACCGCTTCGTGGGTCGATTCCGCTATTGCCCATGGCGATGGTCCCACCAGATATTACACAGCCGCAACCATGGAGGAAGCAACAAAAATAAGCGGCGTCACCATGGCTGAAGAATATGAGACCGGACATACCGCCTGTTTCGGCTGTCCGATTCGCTGCCGCAAGGTACTTCAAATCAAAGAGGGCAAATACACGTTTGAGCGTACTGAAGGACCTGAATATGAGACGGTTATGGCATTAGGGGCAATGATGGGACTGGAACTGGATATGTCCACCATTGCTCACTTAAACGAGGTGTGTAATGCTTATGGGTTTGATACCATCAGCGGCGGTGCCAGTGCGGGCTATGCTTTTTACCTCTATGATTTAGGTGTCATATCCGATAAAGATACGGGAGGCTTGAAACTCACATGGGGCAATATTGATGCCGCTGTCGCGCTTATAGAACAGATCGGAAAGAATGAAGGGTTTGGCGCTATTGTGGCAGGCGGGACAAAGCGGATGGCTCGACAGTATGATCGCCCCTTAGGAGAAGCTGTCCAGACAAAAGGATTGGAAATCCCCATGCATGATCCAAGGGCATTTCACAGTATGGGATTGGTTTACGCTACGTCTCCGCGCGGCGCAGATCATAATAAGAGTGACGGATATCAGGTGGACGGCGGGGTCGGTCATCCTGATCTGGGACTGAATGCGGACGACCGCTGGGGGGATGAAAAAGCGGCGATGGTTGAAAAAAGCCAGAACTACCGGGCATTGACCGACTCCATCGGTATTTGCCACTTTGCTATGATACCCTTTGATATGCTGGTTGATATGATTAACGCGGCTACCGGCTGGGATACGAATATGGATCAGCTTTTAAAGGCAGGGGAACGTATTTTTCAGATGCAGCGGGCACTTTCCTGCAAGCTGGGTATTTCCGCCAAGGATGACGCTTTGCCTGAGCTGATTACCCGTCCGATTTCGGATGGCGGACAAGAAGGACATGTGCCGAGCATGGAGAAGATGCTTCCCGAATACTATACGCTTAGAGACTGGGATAGTACTACCGGAAAGCCATCAAAGAAACGTTTGAAAGAGTTAGGCATGT
>JAFDFT010000557.1 GCA_019309685.1 Deltaproteobacteria bacterium | reverse complement strand
CTTATTAATGGATGCTCTGGTTTTAGCTTCGTTCTATCCGGGGTGAATTTGGTTCACGACAGGTATTATGTCACTTCATCACTCAAAGACCAGCACATTTCCCTTATGGCTCAAGATGCCATAAATAATTCACCAGAGCTTGTTGATAAATGCAGTATATCTGTGGCGACATGCAACAAAATTGTTTTGCTGACAGGTCACACAAGGTCATGGCGCCTTTGGAAAAGAGCCCGTGAGAAAGTTGCAAAAATTTCAGATATCAGGCGCATTTACAATTATATCAAAGTCAAAAAGAAACCGAAAAAAACAGACTACATAAAAGATACTTGGATTACCGCCAAGATCAGAACTAAAATTTACGCAAATTTCGATGTGGACCCGCGTAAAATCAAAGTTGTAACAGATAGCGGTACGGTTTATCTAATGGGCTGTATGCCGAGAAAAGATGCGAACATTATCGTGAAAATGGCAAAAGATACCAATGGCGTGAAACGTGTAAAAAGATTGTTCGAGTATATTGTAATTTCCAAGTCATAAGTTATATTAAATCAACCCTTCCTTCATTTCCATTTAACAATTCTTTATATTTCCATAAATTTAAATAGTTGCATTGCAGCCATCTGAAATGGTTGACCGGCTAATAGCACGGGTGTTATACGCTAATTGAGCGTAAAAAAATGGAAAAAGTATTTAAAGGTTCAGTTTTCGAGGCTTATTCATGTTGGGAGCCATGTTTATATATCTATTAAAAGTGAAATAAGGATATTACTTATTTTATTTCCATTTTTTTTACCATTCGGGAAAGCCGATGACACGCCATCTCCTGTGTTGCCCAGGGTTCGCAGTAGCTAAGTAGCTAAACGGCTTCACCCTGGGACGCCTTGGAACTGACGCACCTTCGACTTTCGCTCAATTAGGGTTATAAAAAAATGCTCCAAAATAATACGATGTCAACCAAACATCTTTTAGAAAATTAAAGTCAAACAAAAAAATCCTGGAGATGACTCACCAATGACACAAATAGATTTCAGACTGGATGGGCGGGTAGCGCTTATTACAGGAGGAAGCCGGGGTATCGGAGAGGCTATTGCAAGAGTTTACGCGAGTGCGGGTGCCAAAGTTGTTATTGCCAGCCGATACATGGAAAATCTCAAACCTGTTGCGGAGTCAATTGCCGGTGAAGGCGGGGAAATAACACCCATTGTTTGTCATATGGGCTATACCGAACAGATCAGAGAATTAACAGTGAAAACTTTAGAAAAGTACGGCACCATTGATATTTTAGTCAACAATGCGGCGACAAATCCCTTTTTTGGAAACATGGTAGATGCCGAAGAGAAAGCCTGGGATAAAACTGTGGATGTAAATCTAAAAGGATATTTTATTATGGCCCAGGAGGCGTCTAAAGTAATGATGAAAAACGGGGGAGGGAATATCATAAATATCTCTTCCATCGCGGGCATGTCTCCACCCCCGATGCAGGGTATTTACGCTATAACAAAGGCAGGCGTTATTTCAATGACCAAGGGTTTTGCCAAGGAGCTGGGGCCGCATAACATTCGGGTGAATGCCATTGCTCCGGGACTTACGGATACAAAATTTGCTTCCGTGCTTATCCAGACAAAAGAGATCCTCGAGGTGGCTTTGCAGGGTATTCCGCTAAACCGTTATGCAGCGCCTATGGAAATGGCAGGCGCGGCATTGTTTTTAGCTTCTGATGCCTCTGCATTTGTTAACGGGGCGGTTCTTACCATAGATGGGGGCGCTGCGGCATGATACCGGGAAATGAGATGGTAATTTCTTGGGTCCTCATCGGCTCAGCATTTTTAAATGTGGTCGCCATTATATTGCTGATCGTTTTGCTGGTTCGGAAACGTACCGATAGTTTTAGTGTTATGGAAGCAAAACTGGGGGCGTTTGAAAAGAACCAGGAAAAAGCCGAAAGAGTTTTAAGCGATGAAATGGAAAAAAGCCGAAATGTAATATCTACTTCTGCAAAGCAGGGAAGAGAGGAACAGGGCAAGTCTTTTAAAACGTTTACAGACACTTTTTTCAAGCAGATGGATACCTTAAAACAAACTGTGGAAGGAAAACTCAAGGCGATTCAGGACGACAATACTGTAAAGCTTGAAAAGATACGGGAGACGGTTGATGAAAAATTACAGTCAACTCTTGAAAAGCGTTTGGGTGAGTCTTTCAAACAGGTGAGCGAGCGGTTGGAACAGGTATATAAAGGGTTGGGGGAGATGCGCAACCTGGCCAGTGGAGTTGGGGATTTAAAAAAAGTGCTGACCAATGTGAAATCCAGAGGCATGTGGGGAGAAATCCAGCTGGGAAATATTCTGGAACAGATATTAACGCCTGAACAGTATGACACCAATGTCATAACCAAAAAGAATAGTAA
>JAFDFT010000556.1 GCA_019309685.1 Deltaproteobacteria bacterium | reverse complement strand
AGGCCCTAGTTATCCCATTAATTATATATTCACTTTGAAGCGAAGATAATGTCTGTTTTCGAAAAGTCATATCCGGATTAATATTTTGCAGCACTTTTTAGTGACCCAATATTTAGCGTTTATGCGAATGGTTTTGATTTCCGCCAAAGATCTTAACCCCCAAATATTGGATCACTTTCAACAAAAAATTTCGATATGACCTGAAGAAAATGGGCGTTATCGGAGCGGGTTGAATTTTTTTGCTAACTTTCAGGTCTTTGGAGTTTTTAAGCATTTCATCTGAACCTTAGCACTTTACCCCTTGAATCCATGCTAAATTATCTTTTTTTTAGAGAAGATCTTTATTTATTATGATCAAAGATTATTACAAGCTAATAAAAGTATATCCCCGGTTTTTGGCATTCAGCGCCCTTCACATGTTCTTTTCCAGCCCAGGCCAGTCATTTTCATTTGCCTTATTCGGTCCGGCGTTTTCAGCCGCATTTGACCTTGGTGCCGGCGGATTTGGCTTGCTGTATTCGATTGCGACATTGATCAGCGCGGGTCTTTTACCAATTTTTGGACCTATAGTCGACCGTGTCAATCTTCGGATTTGCAGCATCCTCGTGGGCACGCTAATGGCAATATCTATGCTGATAACATCTTTCGCGACGTCTGTCCCTGTACTTTTTGTCGGTGTTTTGTTTCTCCGTTTTTCAGGACAAGGTCTAATGACACAAATTGGCGGAGTTTCCGCGACCCGATTTTTCGGCGCTGGAAGAGGCAAGGCGTTGGCCATTGTGGGTCTGGGACTTTCTCTCGGAATCGCAACCTTCCCGTTGGCCCTGGAAAACCTCATCTCAACCTTTGGCTGGGAGTGGACATTGATCTTTCTGGCGCTGTTGGTTCTGTTTCTGTTTTTACCCTGTAGTATGGCGCTACTAAAAAAATCGGACACTTTCCAACTGCCCCCTGCACGTGTGAGTGAAGTAGAATATGGAGAAAAAAATGCCTGGAACAGGAAAGACGTTCTTAAAACTCCCTTCTTTTACTTTGCCGTACCGATTGCGCTTCTCATACCGTTCTTCAGTACCGGCCTGATTATCCACATCGGAAGCATCGCGCTGTACAAGGGCTGGACAATGAAATGGATGGCGTCCTGCTTCATCATCTCCGCCATCTCAGGAAGAGTAGGATCATTCTTCATGGGTCCTTTTGTGGACCGATTTACTGCCAAGAAGCTCTTTCCTTTTGTGTTAATTCCTTACGCCATTGCAATGACTGTTGCTGCATTTAACACACATCCTTTTGCCGCACCCGTCTGGTTCTTTCTCGCCGGAGCAAGCTTTGGTTGCATGACAGTGGCAATGTCATCTTTGTGGGCCGAAGCCTTTGGCATTGAATCACTGGGAGCCATTTCCAGCCTCGTCGGTGCGACGGGTGTCTTTGCGTCTGCGCTCAGCCCGTTTCTTTTTGGGTGGCTGCTTGATCATGGACTGAACATCGACCACCTTTTTCTGTCCGGTGCCTTTCTGACCATTGGTGTTTCATTTCTCGGGCTGATCGCACCAGCACCGAAAAAACACACATGAATATCCTGTTACCCGCAACTAAATATACTCTTTAAAACATAGATACTACCTGTTTTCGAAAGGCCATATACAGGGTAATATTCTGTAGCGATTTTTAGTGCCCCAATGTTTTGGGGTTATGCGAATGCGTTCTTTTTAAATTCCGGCAAGCCCGTTCTCCGCAAGATAAATGGTGTATACTTCATCAATAAGCGCGTTTGCATCTTCTCCGGGATCATATTCATAACCAAGGACTTTACCCGAACGCCAATCAAGATCATCGCCCTTATAGTTCTTCAGAGCCCTTATTATATCTTCTTTTTTCATTCCTTTTTCAGGAATTTTCATCTTTACTCCTTTCCTTAATATTTAATCATCCTTCCAAGGATTAACATAACAATACCTCCCAGCACGGCGAGCACCGTAAGCGATAAAATACCAGTAGTATAATTCCCTGTGGCGGATACAACCCCGCCTACAACAACCGGACCGAGCCCACCGCCGACCATCATAGCCATTCCGTTGTACAATCCTACGCCTGAAGCGATATGGCTTTTTGGTACAATACGCTGAATGATAGCAAATTCATTAGAAGCGTACGTAACCTTTATAAAAATAGTAAGCGCAAACAGTGCGACGACCATGTTTATTGTCGGCGCGGTTGCGGCAAAGTACGCGCAAAATCCTGCACCAAAAAAGCCGATACCCGCGATTGTGGCCCGCTTGTTTGTCTTATCCCCGAGATAGGACCACAGGAGAACTCCGAAAATCGAAAACACATAGGGAATAGAAGTGGCATACTTCAGATTTGTGAACGCCAGGCCCCTTCCTTCTGTAAAATACGTCGGCAGCCACAT
>JAFDFT010000115.1 GCA_019309685.1 Deltaproteobacteria bacterium | reverse complement strand
ATAATGAATTATTACTTGAAATTCCAGGCCTTCCGCAGAAAACATCCTATTTTGGAAAACATCTTAGCATTAAGGGGAAGATAACAGGAGATGATGATTTGCATCTTGATGGTAAAATTGAAGGCACAATAGAATCGAGTAGTGATATAAAAATTAATACATCTGCAATTATTAATGGCGATATTAAAGCGAATACTATATTGAACAGCGGAGTGATAAAGGGAAATATTGCAGCTGATAATAAAGTTAGTCTTGATAAGACCGCTAAAGTAAAAGGGAAGATCACAACACCGTCAGTTTCGATTAATGAGGGTGCTGTTTTTGATGGTGAAATGGAAATGGGAGCCACAGTATAAAAAAAACAGTAAGTGTTTAGATATAACGCATAAAAACAAAAAGCACTGTTCAAAAAGCTGGACAATTCAATCAATGAACCAGGAGGATATTGATGAAAAAAGGGGGAAAAGTTACTTCTATTTCTTTGTTAAGCCGAAATCTAAAGATAGAAGGCGATATATCCGGAAATGAGAATTTTAGAGTTGACGGTACAATAAAAGGCTCCGTTAACGTATCCGGTGATATCCTGGTTGAAGAAACAGGTAAGGTTGAAGCTAATATTAGCGGGAATAATGTTGTTGTTAAAGGATCAGTGAATGGAAATATTTCAGCGAATCATCGTATAGAAATATATGCTACAGGTATAGTCATCGGTGATATTTCGGCTCGTTCCGTTGATATTCAAGAAGGTGCTAAATTTGAAGGAAGATCTCACATGGTGCACTCCGATAGTATAGTGCAGAATACTTCAGAGGACTCCAGTGCCCACAAAAATAAGCAAAAAGAAGACAAGACAGAAAAGGGCAGTTAATAACCCAAAAGAGAGTCAAACAGCATCCATATACATAAATTTAAAAGTAGTTTGATTTATTCAACAGATAATAGTTGGCCTTTACTTTAGATAATTCATTTATTAAACGAGCTTGTTTGAGTACTGAAGGATCTGCAGAAAGTACCTGTTTTAATTTCAGGTCGAAAAGAGATTCATCTTCGATTGTTGTTGCCAGAAAGCGGGCTTCGAATAGATCAACAAGTAAAAAATGATTGTCCGAAATATTTCTGGCTTCTTGAAACATCTTGCGAGAATTATCTTCTCCCCCTCCAAGCCCCAGATAGGGCGGAACCAGTGCATAATAGGCGCCTAAAAAAACTTTTCCGACACCATGAAAATAGTCTTCATTAAGGGTAATAGAGCGTTTTACCATGGTAATAATATCGGCCAGCTCAATTAAAGCTCCCGGATCATCCAGGTTCAATATAATGAATAGACCTCCATTAATTCCTGTCCAGCATAGGGCATCAGCATATTTACTGCTAAGAGAGTTGGCAAGATTGGATATTTTATCCCCGGATTCAAGTCCCTTTTTGAACCGATGGTCCTGCTTTAAAGCTCTGATACCGTATTCCTTGCCCAACGAATAAAGCTCTTTTGCATATTCAGGATCTTCATCTTCAATAAAGAGGCCGTACGCGCAGTATAAGAAAGAGGTTTCCGTAAGAAGATCTATGTTGTCAGGAGACATTTCAGTAATGGATGTTGCCAGTAGTACTTGACCGGCAAGGCCCTCTTTAACAAGGCGGACATTGCCTGTATGGGAGATATTTTTCACCATGTGAGAGACCATGGGCGCGCCTAATATATTTACGCCCATTCTGACGCATCCGCTAATAGAGATAAAAACCATAACAAAAAGGATGGATGTAAAAAGTCTTTTATAAAGAAAATTAATGAATACCATTTTGACCTCTTTTTAGATTCATTATTTTAAATTTGAAGCAAGGGTACTCGCTGTCCAACTAATTCCAGCAAAAAGAGACTGAATTTGGGCCAATAACTGATAATAAGCAGGGCTATAATAAAAAGGATAAGTGCGGGAATAACCATACGATACAGCCTCATAACGGAGACATTGAATCTCAAACTCGCGATAAAAAGATTCATCCCAACCGGAGGCGTAATGTATCCAATTTGCAGGTTGGCAAGAAAGATAATGCCAAGATGGACAGGATCAATGCCAAATTTTGCTGCTACGGGAGCTATCAGCGGAACGACGACTACAATAGCTGAAAATATGTCCATGGTACAGCCAACAATAAGGAGGATTACATTTAGAACCAGAAGGAAAGTAATTTTGCTTGAAATGTGTTTTGTAATGATAACCATTAACATCTGCGGTATTTCCTGATCAACCAAAAAATTAGTTAACCCAAGAGCGGCTCCAAGTACGATAAGTACCGCGCCAACCATGGACATACTTTTAATCGTTATATCGAACAGTTTATTCAGCGATATTTCTCGATAGATGGCACACTCTGAAATCAAGGCGTAAACCGCTGAAACAGAGGCAGCCTCACCCACTGTGATAAATCCACTGTATATGCCGCCAATAACAACAAACGGAAGAGGAATGACCCATTTGATTTCCCATAAGGCCAGCAAAAGAGTTTTTAAAGAAAACGGTATCGTTGGGATTTTATTTTTGATTCCGTAGTAAACGCCATATCCTGAAAGAAGAAAAACGATGAATAAGCCCGGGATAATACCAGCTATGAAAAGCTGGGTGATATCCGTTTTGGCAATCATCCCATAGATGATGATAGGCAGGCTGGGAACAAACAAAACGCCTGAGCTGGCAGAGGAGGTTACAAAGCCTAAAGAGAAATTTTCATTGAATCCATTGTTTTTTAGTGCCGTGTGTAAAATACCTCCACAGGCGATAATGGTTACACCAGCGCCGCCTGTCATAGCAGTAAATATGGTGCAAACAATTACGGTAACGACGGCAAGACCGCCGGGAAGCCATCCCAGCAATGCGTTAGATACCTTTATCAGCCGGTTGGAAGCGTTGCTTTCCGCGAAAATAAATCCGGAAAAGATGAAGAGCGGTATAGCAATCATTCCGGGAGCATTGGCAAGTCGCCCCATTTCCACAATAATAGAGGACATACTTCCTTCAGCGACGAAATAAAAAAGAAACACAGCCGCACCTCCAATAATCGTGAAAAGAGGGGAACCAAACAAAATAGCGAGAATAAATACGAGAATTAGAATGATGACAATAAAGATATCCATGCAATTAAGAGAAGGGTTTCAGTTTGTAATCTTTTTCATAAGATATTTTTAAAACATTTATTAAAAACCTTAATGAGATAAAGAAAAAACAGTAAGGTATAATTAATTGAAAAGACCAGTCAGGGACTCCCTGAAAAACAGTGCTTGTTAAATCTGAACTTACGATCCGGATATAATCTAAAGCTACGATAAAGAGCAGGCAGCAAATAAGAAAAGCAAAAAGGTGAGCGCCGGTGTTAATCAGTTTTCTTGAAAAATCTGACCGAATTATACTGGCAAGAAAATCAATTTTGATATGCTGGTTAAACTCCGTTGCAAGAGCTGCGCCTGTAAAAGCAACCCAGAGCACCTCGAGCCGAAGTATCTGATCAACCCATATAAATCCAGCTGAAAATAGATTTCTAGCCATAACTTGACCAAAAGACAGGACAATCATGGAAAATAAAAGCGTGGTTAATAAAACCTTTTCAAATAAGACAAAAAATTGGTTTATTGATGTAAGGCGTGAGATAAGATCTTTCATATATTATTTTAAGCCAGCTCGATATTGTCTCAGGTGAAGCAGCAATTCGTCCAGAAGTTCTTTGGGGAAATCTTTGTCTGCCATTTCCATCCAGATTTTCATGCTTTCTTCCCGTATCCTATTCAATTCTTCCGGTTTCATTTCGGAAACCTTTATTCCATACTTCACCATCGCGTCGAATGATTTTTTGCTGTCTTCTCTTGTTCTTTTAAGGAATTCGTAGGCTTCTTTGTTGCGAATGGTCATAATGTTATTGCGGTAGTTTTGAGGGATACTGTTCCATGCTTCCATGGTAACAAATACCGCAGTGGGAGAGTATCTTATCTGGATGGGGTTTACATATTTAAATTTTCCATAGAGCTGGCTTCCAATCACCCAAATAGCCGGTGCTATTAATGCGTCCCCAACACCCTGAAGAATAGAAGGTGAAACCTCTGTGACATTTACTGGGACAGGACTCGATCCAAGGGTGGTTAATAATTTATGCTCCATGGGGCCGTACCATGTAAGAAACCGGGCTTTATTAAAATCTTCAAGGCGGTCCATTTTAAATTTTACCGAATAGATTTGATCAAAGTCCTGGTCCGCCCAAACAATGAGCTTATATCCGCGTTTTTCCACATACCTGTCAAATGTTGAAATCATCTTTTTTCTTATATAATCGACCTCTCTGTAATCATTAAACATAAATGGCAGTTCAAGAACCGCCATTTCCGGACACAGAAGTACAACACCCTGTCCGGAAAATGCTGCACCATGGAGCTGGCCGATTTTCATCTTCTGGATATAGTCTTTATCATTGCCCATCAGACCGCCCCAGAACCAATTCAGTTCAACATTGCCACTGGTCGCTTTTTTTAAGGCAGGATGAATAATTTCTCTTATGTGTTTTGCCCATCCAATGGATTTAGGGGCAAGGGATGCCAGTTTAAAGCAATATTTCGCTTTACATTTCTTTGCACCTGCATAGGGATGGATCATCAACCCAATACAAAGGCATAAGCATAAAATAACAAGTGTTTTAATTGAGTTCTTCGGCATTTGTTTTCTCCTGAAGTTAGAGACTTTACTGAGGGGCTTATCTGATAATCTCAAATTCCGACAAATACACTCTAACATCGGTTGACGCCAGAATATCTTTATACTCATCTCTAAGCTCTTTTTCAAATGATGTTTTATGCGGATATCTTTTTTTGAGCTCCTTTAATTTTTCCCGTTTTCGTTTTTTACTGATAATTCCTTCTATCTGTGCGGAATAAGGGATCTTTATATTTGAGGTCTTATTATGAACGAGTTTGTAGAAAATATAATCGCCATAAATAACATCTAAAAAATTGCCTTTTTCAAAATGAAGCGTCATGGGGAATTCAGAGAATTCCCCTGTCATATTTTTCCCGATCCTGACCAATTGAGATTCAAATAAAAAATTTGGAATTATGGAGGTGGGAGATGGATTATTCAATTTGTTTTCTACTTGTTTAAGTGCGTTGATCAATTTTATATTTGTTTGATATGTGTCAAAAAAGATGTAATTAAAAAAGGCGGTCAACGGAGCGATTTGGTTTGTATATTTAATGATTTTATCATGTTTTGACATGCTCTTATCGCCCCAGAATTTTATCCGCATTTCGTCATAGTCAAAATCAATCTTCATCGCAGGCTGGTTGGCGTTTTCCGATGTCTTAGATTGTATTTCTTCGAGCTTGTTGGTGTATAGTTTGTTTTCCCATAAATGAATAAATTCCATGAGACGAATCTCGATATTCTTCATCATTTCCTTGTATTCAGCTGTGTGTTTGCCGAAGAGATTGAAAACAAGCCAGCTCCATCCTCCTTCGCCCTCAGGCTTTGTCAGGCTGAAAGTGGAAAAGTAATCATTTTCTCTTTTTATAAATTTAAGGACGGCGTTCATCTTAAGCTTTACATAAAGATCTGCCATCATATGCACTTCATAAAAAAGTGTTATGGATTTGATGTCTCGAAATGGGTTTCGTGAAATGCTGTTTACAAACTGATTGGCTTTTTTTTTTGCACGTATTTCCAAAGGGTCAGAAGTGCTACTATCAGCAAGGGTGATATTTTTAAGTAGGGTTAGTTTAGCGGCGGAAAGACCCGCCACCTTTATGAATGCCCTTCGGCTAATTCCAGTCATAAATTCGACCTCTAATGGGGTATTGAGGAGTTGAACTCCAGACTTAGCAAGAAAGAAAAAAACCTTAAATATTAGATCAACATAATGAAATGCACGTTAAGTGTCAAGTATGAAGGATTGATTCGATTTGCATAATTAGGAAAAAAGTTGGATTTAAGATTGAATGGATGCGACAAATTATTTCTGAAAGTATGAAGTGAGATATAGTGACACGATAAAATTGTAACATCATAAGAAAAAGATTCAATGTTAACTCGCGTATTTTGACATGTCGTTCATCATGAATGTTAGTTTGATATTGCAACATTTACCTAATATAATACGAACATATAGTTAGTGCCCATCCATAAATTTCTATTTTGCCCGATTTCCGCGTCAGGCTCAAATTTTAATACTCGAAATACTCTATGGATTCCTGTGGTTAAAATTTTCGCCTTCCTTGAACTCGAACAAAATATCTAATTTCTGGACGGGCACTAGTTAATAGAAGATCTATATGGTTTATTTAATATTGATGCTTTTAATTGGCATATTAATTGCTGCATTTAAATTAAGCTGCGAATACATATAAACGTGAAAGGGTAAATAAGGAGGAAGAATGGAAGTAAAGGGTAGCGCCGTAAGCTCTGTACCGGAGTTTGTTCGAACGAAGTTTGGATCCCGTTACGACGAGTGGCTGGATTCATTATCCGAAGATTCTAAAAGAATAATGAAAGAGCCCATTATCCCTGCTATTTCATGGTATCCAATAAAACCAGGGCTTATTGAACCCACCCAGAAAATTTGTGAGCTCTTTTACGAAAACGATGAAAATGGAGCGTGGGAAGCTGGCCGGTTCAGTGCCGATAAAGGGCTTATTGGTGTTTACAAGATGTTTGTAAAGCTCGGTTCTCCGAAATTTATTGTTGGTAGGGCTGCTACTATCTTTTCGTCTTATTACAAACCAAGCAAGATGGAGATCGCGGGCGAAGCCGAAAAAGAGGTTGTGCTTCATATCAAAGAATTTCCGGAACTGGAAAGATGGGTTGAGCTGCGAATTTGCGGGTGGATAGAAAGAGCTCTGGAAATTTCAGGGTCAAAGGTAATCAAAGTTGAATTGACAAAATCATTGACCAATCAGGATACGGTGACAGAAATTGTGGTGCAGTGGCAATAGTAAAAGAGAATTAGAAGACAAAGTCGTTTACCTTACCAAATAAGATTTATCCTTGATACAGAACAGCCAGAATTGTCGCCTTACCTGCTTTTGATGAAACAAGATGTGGGGTAGTAGAAAGATAATACACACTGTCTCCCGGTTCAAGCTCAAATTGTTCATCTCCAA
>JAFDFT010000114.1 GCA_019309685.1 Deltaproteobacteria bacterium | reverse complement strand
AAAAGATGAGACCCCTGTGAAAGCAGCGTTTCGCAAAGGCCTCATCTTAAATTTGATGGCTTCGCAAAAAGTCCAATTTCTGTGTTGCACTGCATCCTGAGTTCATTCGACGTACTACACGTACGCCTCATTCCTCAGTATTTGTAAGCCTTGAACTTGAACTTTTTTCTTTGCCATCATAATTTTGATTTTTTACGGGATCATCAAGGATTTAATCCCCGTTTTTTTAAAGCAAGCCTCACATCGATTCTCCGTGTGCGCAGGTCATCAGAGTCGCATCCGCCAATTCCTTTGGAAGCGCCAACACCAACGCCTCCAAAACCTCCTCGGCTTCCCCAGCCTCTGCCTCCGCCAATACCGATGGATCCCCCGCTGGATTTATTTTCACATTTTGCGATTTCATCTTCCAGTTGATAGTAGTATCTCAGAAGTTCATCATCCGACATATTTGTATGGTCTTTACTGAGCAGCTCTTTTTGTGTGCCCGAACAGCTGAGTAAAAACAATGGCAAGAGTAATATAGCGATGATAACAAAGATTCTTTTCATGATCTTCCTCCCTTCATTTTTATTCACTTGGAAAAGAATAAAGGTACGTTATAATTATTTAGTCTATCTGAAGTGTGTATCGAAGTCAATGCGCAACTTTTTGACGGCTTTTTAAAAAACCCAATTTTTGCGTTGAGTAGCATCATCGTCATTGCGCTGAACTATATGTATGCATCACTTGGAGAAGAGAATTCTATTAACTATCTACTCGTTACCGGTAACTATATCTTTTACAGATTATCCCAAAACCAAGGCAAGAATGGCAAAAATGTCAATAATAATGAGTGTCGGTGTTATATCCTCTTTCTTGCCTGTCAGCAGTTTAATAAAGGTCCAGCTTAGAAAACCCCATATGATCCCCTGGGTGATGGAAAACGTCAGAGGGATTAAAATGATACTGAGAAACGCGGGAATCGCATTATCAAATGATTCCCATTTAATTTTCAAGACAGGTTTGATCATGAAAACCCCTACCAGAACAAGCGCGGGTGCCGTGGCAATGGAAGGCACAATCGAAAGCAATGGCGAAAGAAACATAAACGGGAGAAATAAGAGGCCTGCAACAACTGCCACCATCCCCGTGCGGCCTCCCTCTTCGATCCCGGTAGCAGATTCAATGTAACTGGTGGCCGAACTTGTACCCAGTAATCCCGATATCGTTGTACCTATTGAATCTACAATCATAGATTGTTTGATGTTGCGGGGATCACCAGACGGGTCTTTCAGATCTCCTGCTTCAGCAACACCCATAAAGGTGGAAATAGAGTCGAACATATCCGTAAATAAAAACGTAAACATTACTGGTAAAAGAGAAAGTTTTAAAGAGCCCAGAAAATCAAGTTTTAAAAGAACACTGAAGTCAGGAAGCGCGAATATCCCCTGCCAGGTGACAAGTACTGTATTGCCGAAATTGACAGCGCTTGCGTCTCCCCAAAGACGACCAATAGGGATGGCGAGAAGTGTTGTAAGGCTGATGCCAAGGATCATGGCGCCTTTTACTCGCCTGGCAATAAACACGGATGTGATGAAAAGCCCCGCAAGAAAAGTGATTGTGATTTCATTTAAAGGGCCGCGTCCGATAATTGTTGCCGGGTTTGGTACAACAAAGCCCGCGTTTTTAAACCCAATGAGTGAAATAAACAGGCCGATACCTGCCGCGATGCCGTACCTGAGCTGTTTGGGGATAGCACGAAGGATGTGAGTGCGGATATTAAAAATCGAAAGAAGCAGAAACACAATTCCTGACCAGAATACTGCGCCCAGTGCCGTTTCCCATGGGACTCCCATTCCAGCTACAACCGTAAAAGCGAAAAAGGCATTGATCCCCATACCAGGCGCAAGCACTATTGGATTTTTTGCGTAAAATCCCATCATTATACTGGAAAAGGCGCTCACCAGTATGGTTGCGGTGAGAACGCCGCTAAAGGGCATGCCTGTGACTTTGAGAATCGCCGGATTCACGACAATAATATACATTGTTGTCAGGAAAGTGGTGATTCCGGCAATGATTTCGGTTTTTACATTTGTCCCGTTATCCTTGTAATTGAAGTAGGCTTCCATTTTTACCCCCCTTATTTGTTAAACGTCAATTTGCACAATTCTTATGATTTTAGACGAATGCTATAATTCTTGAGCCAATTCAGTTTTAATAACTTCCAATAGTTCAGTTCCTATGGCGATCCCTAGATCAATAAATTGCGGGCCGTATTTTTGCCCTGTTTTTGAACGGAAAGTGCTTTTGATTTTAGAAATTCCTTCCATACCACTCGGGAAGTGGTCAATGAAAGCAGTAAGGGGCGGGTTCCGAGATGATAGCATGTCCCAGACGGTATGAGTGAAGTTATCGGGTCCCCATCGAAATTTGTCTGCGTCGTAAAGACAATTAGACATTAAGACGCCTTCAGCCGTATTCATTTTAACTGTACTTTTAAACGCCTCATGGTTACGGATGGCGACGCAAATATCATCAACTTCTTCAGGCGTTAACGGATAGTCTTTTAATATTTTTCTGGCGAAATCGGCTCCTTTGATCGCATGATCTTTTTCCTTCCGTTTAATATCATGAAGCAGGCCCGCACATTGGAGAATCATCACTTTCCGATCGATAAGGTCGCCTGTATATCCTGCTGCCTTCCCTTCGATATACATGAGGGCGCCTGCATCTAAGGTTACTTTTTCAGCGTGATTCATGCCGTGTCCAAAATCATTGTCAATACAGTCAGCGATAAATGATTTTAATCGGGAGATCACAGGATTTTCTTCAAAGAACTGATATGATAGTTCATTTTCCAATTCATAGTCTTGATAAAAATCAGGGATCGGGAAATGAGAAGCAATTTGCTGGGCCAATTGACGGATTTGGACGTAAATAGCATCCATGTTTATTTTTTGAGGATCTTGGTTTTTATCTTCGCTTTACTTACGGGTTTTTTGATACTGCCCATCATCGCATGTGGCGTTTACCAAAAGAAACCGGTTCATTTTGCTGACTGTTTTTTATAAACGCTTTGAGATCTTTGCAAAACTTCGTTTTATGCCCAATTTCTGCGTTCCCGATGAGCGGGATCTTCGCTATGCTTCGACAAGCTTCAAATTTTAATCCGCCACCAAACTTTGGCGGATTAATCCTCGAAATACTCAAATTATGGATGTCTGCCCGTAGGTCAGGAAGATCGTACGGGGTGGTTAAAATTATCTCTTTCCCACTCGGTTTAAAGCTCGGGATCTTCGACTTTAACTTGAACCCCAGTTAAATCTAAAAGGAAATTTAACGGGACAGGCAAAAATCAGTATTTTTCAAAGGTCTCACCTTTACTAAATGATAAAAACTTTTTGGAAAAGGTATTATTGGATTAGGGAAAAAGGGTTCCCGCAAACTTTCCACCGGCCTTCTTCATTGATAAGATCAATTGTTTCGTCAAAATGGTCGACTTCGCCAATCTGGAAAATGATGGCAACCAGTGTATAGATAGGATTTATAGAGTGTCTCTTTTTGCCAGTGATTTTCACCTGGGCTTCAGAATCATCTATGCTGGTGACATGGGTTTTCACATGGTAAACCATACTTTTGGAATACAGCTTAAATCCAGTATCTTTTGCTTCTTTTTCAATACGTTGAATATATTCATCTACGACATCTGCATCTTCTGTAAGTTCACTACAGATCTGTTCATCCATGGCGGCCTTATCCTGAGAAAAATATGCTTTTGTAAATGAGAGCGTGACCTTTTCAGGCGAATTATCAGTATCAGCAGTGATGAAAATGATCTGCAAAATAATTCCAAGTGCTATAACCATTGAAATTTTAATAATATTAATTGGTTGAAACATACCTTCCCTCCTTGTGAGACGCCTATGTTCAGATTTGATGACTTCGTAATCCCGCCTACGGCGGGATTGTGTGCGCTGCTTACTTTGACATCACAATTATTCACATGAAACCAACTTCATTTATTAAAATTTTCATTAGCATGGAATCTCGTTTTAGACAAGATTTTTTAGAATTAGGAAGATTTCGGTTGAAGGGCTTTAATATTTTGAATTTATAAAATATCAGGTTGTTATATGCGGCAATGTAATAGTGGTGGGGCTATAAAATCAGTGGCAGGGGTTTCATATAATCATCGACTATGAGGGAAAATAGCTTTATATTAAAAGATACTGAAATAAATGATACAAAAACATATATATTGGGTTTATTTTTTCTTGACATACTACATATTGTATGAGATTAGTGACTCTGCGCTGAAATTATCAATCAAATTAACAAACAAAATAACAACCGCTTATCTTTAAAAACAATCACGGAGAAGATCAATGGGACAGAAAGCGAAAATATTGGTTACAGAGGATGCTCGATTTGATTTGACCACCTACCGCTGGGACGATCATCTGTTTTCGGATATTTTAACCAAAGATAATCCCATTAACAAAGACCAGGCAATAGACATCAGCCAGTTTTTGCGTGAAGAAATCGCGAAAATGGATCTTCAGACCATCACGATGCCGGTGATTGAAAAAATAATAGAGGCGAAGCTGAATAGTTTAGGGCTCGAGAAATCCTCGCCGATCCGGCTGGATAAGTCAATCTTTGTAAAAAAAGGAATCACACTTTCTGAGAACGCGAGGAAAGTTCTGGAGAGGCGATACCTTAAAAAAGACAGCAAGGGAAGGGTGACAGAAACATCCGAAGAAATGTTTAGAAGAGTGGCCCATCATATCGCACGGGCTGAAAAAAAATATGGGAATGATTCAAATGTTAAAGAAATGGAAGAGACTTTCTATACGATGTTAACAACGTTTAAGTTCCTTCCAAATTCTCCCACGCTTATGAATGCGGGGCGTCGGCTGGGTCAACTGGCGGCTTGTTTTGTTTTACCCATTGAAGACAGTATGGACGGTATTTTTGACTCATTAAAAAACGCAGCACTGATTCATAAATCCGGCGGCGGCACCGGTTTTTCTTTTTCCAGACTAAGACCCAAGAACAGCCGTGTTGGGACCACAGGCGGCGTGGCCTCCGGGCCTGTCTCTTTTATGAAGATATTTAATACAGCAACTGAACAGGTGAAGCAGGGCGGCACCCGGCGCGGGGCAAACATGGGTATTTTGAGAGTTGATCACCCGGACATCATGGAATTTGTCACCTGTAAAAGGGATAATGGGGAGCTGAACAACTTCAACATTTCCGTTGGTTTCACGGATGTGTTTATTGAAGCGGTTAAAAATAAAAGCACTTACGAACTCATCGATCCCAGTGATAAGAAAAAGATAGATGAATTAGATGCGGCTGACGTATATCAGACTATTGTAAAACAGGCATGGGAAAATGGCGATCCGGGAATTGTTTTTCTGGACAATTTAAACAGAGATAATCCAACACCGGGGCTGGGTGAAATAGAGGCGACAAATCCGTGCGGAGAACAGCCGCTGCTCCCCATGGAAGCATGCAACCTCGGATCTATTAACCTGGCAAAGTTTGTAATCGAAAGTGATGATGATCCGGCGATTGATTATGAAGGGCTGAAAGAGACGGTATGGAGCGCTGTCCGTTTTCTGGATAACACAATAGATATGTCCAAGTATCCTATTCCGGAAATAGATAAGATGGTAAAGGGGAACAGAAAAATAGGTCTCGGCATCATGGGATTTGCGGATATGCTATATCATCTTCAAGTGCCTTATAACACGGAACAGGCACTTGGTATTGCTGAAGAAGTGATGGATTTTATTCAGAAAGAATCGCATGATGCGTCAAAATACCTGGGTGAAGAAAGGGGTATATTTGAAAATTTCGATAAAAGTATTTTTAAAGACAAAAAAGACGCTGCCTATCGAAACTCAACCACTACAACCATAGCGCCGACCGGCACACTGAGTATTATCGCGGAGTGTTCCAGCGGTATTGAGCCTCTTTTCGCGCTTAGTTTTGTGAGAACTGTCATGGATAATGACGAGCTTCTTGAAGTGAATCCCTATTTCGAAAGTGTTGCCAGAGAAAGAGGATTCTACAGCAAGGAGTTGATGGACGAGATCGCTCAAAAAGGTAGTATCAAAAGCATTGCTGAAATCCCAGAAGACATACGAAACGTCTTTGTTACCGCTCACGATGTATCACCTGAATGGCATATTCGAATGCAAGCCGCTTTTCAAAAGTATACGGATAACGCGGTTTCAAAAACTGTTAACCTGCCGCGGGATGCCACGGTTGATGATGTTTTAAAGGTATATAATCTGGCGTATGAACTCGGATGTAAAGGTGTGACCATCTATCGAGACGGCAGCAAGGAAAATCAAGTGCTTTCCTTCACAGAAAATAAGAAACAAGCAGAGGAGTTTTTAAAGGTAACGAAAAAAAGACCTGAAACTCTGGAAGGATTCACCACAAAGACGACCACAGGCATGGGACAGCTCTATGTGACGGTAACGGAATATAACTCGCAGCCGTTTGAAGTGTTCGCAACCATTGGCAAATCAGGGCGATCCACAACCGCAAAGACAGAGGCGATTGGGCGTCTTGTCTCCCTGGCGTTAAGATCCGGCGTTAAAGTTGAAAAGATTGTGGAGCAGTTAAAAGGAATTGGCGGAGAGCATCCTGTGTTTCAAGAAGGAGGACTTGTGTTATCTATACCGGATGCCATTGCCCGGGTTTTAGAAAAGAGGTATCTAAAAGATAATTTAGAATATCATAAACGCCGTAAATTCGAGAACAGCCTGAGGGGTGAAATTTGTCCGGATTGCGGACAGACCATTAGCTTTGAAGAAGGTTGTATGACGTGTCACTTCTGCGGGTTTACTAAGTGCGGTTAGTTCCCATCCACAAATGGCCCTTTTTGCCCAATTTCTGTGTCAGACTTAAATTTTAATCCGCCTGAGGCGGATCGCCTTCCCCCTCGGTTTAAAACTCGGGGTCTTTGACTTGAACTTGGACAAAAATTGCTCATTCTTGGAAGTAGACAAGGTTAAGTGAGAGCTTTGAATAATTGCCATTTTTAACCGATTCGGACTTATAACTTACTGTTATTATTAGATGCGGATTTGGAAAAATCGAGAAATTCAAAGGTCTCAAGTATCAACCGAGGCGGATA
>JAFDFT010000555.1 GCA_019309685.1 Deltaproteobacteria bacterium | reverse complement strand
AGACTATGACATCATCGTCATCGGCGCGGGCAATGGCGGACTCACTGCAGCGGCATCACTGGTAAATAAGGGGAAAAAGGTTCTCCTTCTGGAACGGCACAATATCCCAGGAGGATGCGCAACCAGCTTTTGCCGCGGAAGGTTTGAGTTTGAAGTGGCTCTCCATCAGCTAAGCGGCGTGGGCACACCTGAAAAACCGGGTCCATTAAGATCAACACTGGAGCGGCTGGGCGTCATCGATAAGCTTGAACTTATCCCCATGGATGACCTTTTTCGTTTGGTTATACCCGGTCAGTTGGATATCACACTTAGACCGGACAGAGCGGATGTGATCAGCGAATTACAAAATAGATTTCCCAAAGAAAAACAAGCCATCGAAGATTTTTTTGATCTTATTTACAATTTCTTTACACAAGTCATCAGCGTTATGTATCTGAACGACCCTGAAGCAACGCCTGAAAAATATCCGCTCTATTTTAAATACGCGCTAAAAGACTCCAAAACCGTTATAGACGAATATATTCAAGATCCATTTTTAAAAACAATACTGTCCCCTTACTGGACATATATCGGTATTCCACCCGGCAAAATGGCGTTTACCGAACTCGCGGCCATGTATTTTGCGTTTATTGAATTTATACCGTTTCACATTAAAGGCGGCTCTCAAACACTGTCTAATGCAATGGCAAACCAAATCATTGAAAGGGGCGGAGAAATACGATTTAATTGCGGTGTTAAAAAAATTATTATCAAAGACAACCAGATAAAAGGTGTGATCACTGATAATGACGAAGAAATTTCAGCTAACTGGGTTGTTTCCAATGCTTCCAAACTCGCCACATTCGTTGATTTGATAGACAGCGAACATGTACCTCAAATTACGGCAAATGAACTCAAACAAAGTACATTGTCACAATCCGCGTTTACGGTTTACCTTGGCCTTGAGTGTGAACCGGAAGCTATCGGCATGACCGCAACAACGAACTTTCTCTTCCCTCATACGGATATGGAAGCGGTTTATGAACGTATGAAATATCGCGACATAACTGACGAGGATGCGCTGGTGCTTAGCTGTTACAATCTTGCTGATAAAAGCTTTTCACCCCCGGGCACTTGCCAGGTGGCTATTGTAACATTGAAATACGGTGACACATGGCTTTCAGTCCCGCCATCCCAATATGCGGATGAAAAGTACCGCGTCGCGGATGCAATGATCAGTGTAGCTGAAAAAACATTTCCAAACATAAAAAAATATATTGAAGAAATCGAAATCGCGACCCCTCTGACCCACCTTCGTTATTTAAATCATCCAAAAGGGTCGGTTTACGGGTTTGAACATTTCATTAAAAATTCTGAAATATTTATACCGAACATCTCTCATATAAAAGGGCTTTATGGCGCAGGTGGATTCTACGGCCTTTGCGGTTTTCAGACCACAGTCGATTCCGGTAGGTTAACGGCATCTAAACTCCTTAAAGACATGGGTACTTAAAAGGAAATGAACAATGAAAGAAGAATTGCTTAAACAACTCGAAGGGTATGAAGCTGTTAAAAAAGATATTGAGACATCTGAAAAATACGGCAACGATTTTAGCAGTGAAAAAGGAAATGTTATTGAATACATCAACCGTCTTCACCCCCCGAAAATTAACTTTCGTGTCAGCACAATTATTGATGAAACGCCATCTACCAAAACTTTCCGCCTTGTATCGCATGAAAACTATCTCCCGCCTTTTCAAGCAGGACAGTATATTTCTCTTTTTCTAGACGTTTCCGGAATCCGGACAAGCAGACCGTTTAGCATCTCATCACCGCCAAATCAGACAGGATATTATGATATAACTGTTCGCCGTGTTGAAAACGGGTTAGTCTCAAATTACCTTCTGGACAATGTCAAAAAAGGCGACTCACTTGAAAGCTCTAGCCCGTGCGGCACGTTTGTTTATAATCCGATCATGCACGACACTATCATGGTATGCATCGCCGGAGGAAGCGGTATAACACCGTTTATGAGCATGATACGTGAAATTACCGAACGCGGCCTGAACCGAAAGGTTTATTTGTTTTATGGGAACAAAGATCTAAAGGACGTTATTTTCCATGAAGAACTGACTCAAATTTCCAATAATTTCTCAAATTTCTTCTATATCCCTGTTATCGAAAATTCTTCTGAAGACTACACGGGCGTGTGCGGGCTTATTTCAAGCCAGCTTTTAAAGGATACACTCAAAAAACTTTCTGATAAATCCTTTTTCCTTTGCGGGCCTAAGGGTTTGTATGATTTTTGTTTACCTGCGTTGGACAGTCTTGACGTACCAAAACGTAAGATCAGGCAGGAAGTATATGGTACACCCATTGACATTTGTGACTACCCGGGATGGCCGAAAGAAATAAAAAATAGCGATACATTTAACGTAAGCATTA
>JAFDFT010000554.1 GCA_019309685.1 Deltaproteobacteria bacterium | reverse complement strand
CCGTTCGTGCCAGTGTCAACCTGCTGTTTAGTTCGAGTGCTGCTTCACCGGCAGGCAAATCTTTCAGGTCTTCGGCCACAGCATCCACCAGACCTTTAACCTTGGTTGTGAATTAATCTGCATCACAATTAATACCGTGAATGCGCTTTTTAAAAATATTGGCCTCTTTAAGCTTGTCGAAAAGGCTATTGATATCTTCCATCACAGCATTAGCCTGGGCAGGGATTGAATCGGCATCAAGACCTATCGGCTTGACTGCCTGCTTCCACTCCTTTTGCCATTGAGAAAGATCCATTTCGCTGGAATTTACCCGTGCTTGTGCTTCTGCCAATTCCTGTTTCCGTTGTGCCTTTTCACTTCGTAGCTGCTTTATTTTATTGAGGGACTCATCCTCTTTATGGATGACCCTTTTACTTCTTTTGATTAAATTCGCCAGGGTTTCTCCATCATCGGAATGTGGCTCGGAAAGGTTCTTCAAACACTTATTCAATCCTTTCAAATGAGCGTCGATTTCCTCTTTTAACTTGTTAACCCTGGCTTTGTGTTCCCTGATCTCTGTCGCTTTTGCGGACATAGCCATATGGTTTTGTGTCCATGCTCTCATTTCTTTTGGTGATATAGGCGTGATTCCAGAGGGTTGCCACAACTGCTCCCACTCTTTCATAATAATTTCTTTTGTCTTAACTTTTGCATCAATTTCTGTTTTCAAATGAATCAGTTGTTTTTTGTGGAATGTTTGATCGGCGAGCAACCTGGCTTTAGTGGCAACACGTTCCGCCTCTCGCCTGAGCCTGTCGGCAATCTCATCTGCCTTGTAAACACTGATTTCAAATGCTTCCGGGAGAGTCTCTGAAGATCCGATTCCCTTTACATGGTCGTCAATTTCTTCATCTGATACCGGTTTGCCCTCCAGAGTTTTTAATATAAGCTGCCATCCCCTGCCCCTCTTCTCTCTTGCCTTTTTAAGGTCTTCCTCGGTGGGCACTTCCTGCTTTAACCGAAGCTCGTCTATTTGCCTTTCAACATCTGCCAGGGTGCTTTTAACCTTTTCAAAATCTTCCCTCAAACTACCATGCTTGACCACAGCCTCTGCGGTTCGGTCTTCAAACATAACAATAGTTTCCATTGAAGGCACCGGAAGACGTTCCAGTTTTTCGACCGATCCTGACCAAAGTGTCTGTTTGCCAAGAACCACATCCAGAGTTTTTAATGCTGAACTGATTTCAGATTGTTCTTTTTCGTAGTGTTTTTCCAAAGCTCCGTATTCTTCAGCCTGAAATACGGCATTTTTTAAGGTGTCTGTTTGCCTGGGGGTTCCAAGTTTTTCCAGATTCCTGTCAATTCCAGCAATACGATGTGTAATTTTAGGGATTGATTCCCGGGCGGTATCGATACGGGCGACAATCCTCTCGAACCGGGTTCCCAGGTCCCGTATGAGTCCCGCAAGCTGCAAAGGATTTCCTTTGCCTCGCCCCGAAGGACACTCATACGCGTTTGTAACTTTATACGATCACTTGCCGCTTTGTACTGACTCCCGAATTCCCGATGGATTTCTTCAATCATGCTTGATTTTTCCAGCAGACTTTCGGAAATTTGAAGCTCGGACAGTTCTTTTTGGGTAATCTCCGTGTTTTTAAGAGCCTGGTCACGGTCATTTTCTGACACACGGAGTTTCTGGAGAAGATCGACCCTTTGTTTAGAAAATTCATCGGGTAAAAGCATTGCTGTAGCGTATGTCTGGAATTCATTGATTAGCTCTTTGCGTTTGGCGATAACAGGAAGCGCCTCTTGGATACGTTCCAAACGATGCAAAGAGCGCTTCTTTTCTCCAGTGCCTGACGCAATGCCTGATCATGGCTGACCCATTGCCGGCCGGGCAGCTGAGCATCGCGCAGCTCTTTACGATTCTTGTTTATCTTGCCGATCGCTTCATTGATTTTCGGTTTCTTTGCCAAAGGTTTGAAAAGGTCGTCGGCCTCTGACTTGAGTTGTTCCTGAACTCCGCGAAGATTGGAGGTCCCTGATCCTGCGGCAAAAATAAGTTGCCCCATGCTTCCGCCGCCCCCTATGATCTCTTTGCCGCCCCGCACCAGATCAGCATGGTCAATACCAAACATGGTAACAAAGAGATCGGCATCAACACCCCTTAAGAATCTGTTAAGCAGGGATTCTTCTATCACCGTTTTATCATCCTCCAGGCGAAGTGTATTGCTCCTGCCTTTCCGCCGGACAAATTTCAGCACATCCCCCTTGCTGGATTGAATTGCTGCTCCGACACGCATTTTGGAGTACGGATGAAGGAAGTCATCTTTGGACCGTTCGGGGATGCCGTAAAGCAGGTTATGCAACCCTCGCAATGCGGAACTTTTGCCCGCCTCGTTGGGACCGTAAATGATATGAAGGCCTTCATTACCGCCACTTAAATCAATAACCATGTCGGTAAATGGGCCATGGGCAATAAGCCTCAACTCAAGAAATTTCATTCGGAACTCCCTTTTCGCATCAGCCCCTGAATGAGCATTGGCCGCACTTGCTCCAACAAACTTTTTAACCAATCAATATCATCAAACCTGATTCCGTCCCTCCCTTGTTTTAGTTCCTTGGGAATTTTTTTCTCAAGATCGATCAGTTCATTTGATAAATCACGCAATAAATCAGGTTTGTCGGCTAATTCGTCAAATAACTTTACAAGCTCCCCCATGGCCCCATCACTTGTCCGGAGTTTTTTTTCAGATGCGGGCAACCTGGTGTTGATTTTAATTTTTTCGACCCAAACCCTATGTCCACTTGTATCCAAAGCCGCTGCCCGGATCTCATTGCTCCATCGGTCAACATTTGCAAGGAGTTCACTGTGAACCGTCGTTTCACCCTGAATTAAAACACGTGCAACAAGAGGCCGGTCCTCATTTTCATCCAATGTATTTTCAAGCCGATTACAAAAACGTTCAATAATATCGTAGCCGCTTTCAGCACCATTTGAATCCACTTCTATGATTACCCACCGGATAACATCCAGGGGTTTGAACTCTATTTTTGGACGATCACTGTCATCGACAGTAACGAGCACACAGCCTTTGGGACCTGTTTCCCGAACATGACGACCTTGAATATTTCCTGGAAACAAAATCGGCGGATCGTCCAAAAGAACCTCATACTGATGAACGTGCCCTAATGCCCAGTAGTCATATCCTTTTGATCGCAAGCCTTCTAATGTGCACGGGGCGTACGGCTCATGGTTTTCACGACCTGAGGCACAGGTGTGCAATATGCCAATATTAAAATAACCGGGAACCGGTGTGGGATAAAGAAGTGATAGATCCTTTTTCATGGCCGGGGTTGCAAAACTCTGGCCATGAATAGTAACATTCAAGTTGTCAATGTTATATGTTGAGGGTTTATCTGATGGAAATAAATGAACATTTTCCGGAAGCCGGAGTGTTTTGGTTATCTTGCTGGCTGCATCGTGATTTCCGGCAACAATGTAAACGGGAATGCCTGCATCGCGCAGTCTGCTCGTTTGGGATACCAGATAAAGCCCTGTGTTGTAATCTTTCCAATCCCCATCATAGAGGTCTCCGGCAATGAGAATGAAATTAACATCTTCGGAAATGGCAGTTTGAACCAGATTATTGAAAGCCCGTCGGGTTGCCTGGCGAATTTCATCCACCGGAGCCCCCTCGTAATCATCTAACTTGTGCAAAGGGCTGTCCAGATGAATGTCGGCCGTATGGATAAACTTAAACATAAGCTATTAACATCCAATCGGAGGCTTCCATATACTGCGTTACATGCCCATTCGTGCCTTACATATGAAAGTCTCCGACTCGGGCAAATATTAGGTTCTACGTCCTTTTACACAATAAATTCGGATTAGCTGTGTGACAGCAATTCCTCTGCAAGGCTTATGTAGTCTAATGAGCCGTAGCTGCTCTTTCTGTAAAAAACAACTGGTTTGCCTACACCGGCACTTTCAGCAATGGTTGTATTAACCCTTATTACTGTATCAAAAAGCAAATCAGCATACCTCTCATCATTTTTCAGTTCCTCTAAAATGTTATGGCTTACCCTTGTCCTGGAGTCAAATAATGTCGCGACAACACCTGTTATGCTCAGTTCCTTGTTAATATTCTCCCTGATGGTAAAAATAGTGTCAAATAGTCCATCCAGGGCAGCATAAGCATAGGGATGGGTCTGGCAAGGCACAATAACCTCTTTGGCATAGGCTAATACATTGACCGTCAGCAGTGAAAG
>JAFDFT010000553.1 GCA_019309685.1 Deltaproteobacteria bacterium | reverse complement strand
TTTTTATTCACCCATCATCGATAAAAATAAAAAAGGAGAAAGAAAATGAGCAAAATAATAGGAATAGACCTCGGAACCACCAATTCATGCGTGGCAGTCATGGAAGGGGACGAGGCAAAAATAATTACCAATACTGAAGGCGGACGAACAACCCCATCGATTATGGCTATTTCTCAAAACGATGAGAGGCTTGTGGGACAAATCGCGAAAAGACAGGCGATTACAAATCCCGAAAATACCGTGTTTGGTGTAAAAAGACTAATCGGCCGAAAGTATAATTCCGCTGAAATTCAAAAGGATGAAAAAATTCTTCCATATAAAGTTGAAAAGGCTAAAAACGGAGATGCGGGAATTAATCTAAAGGGGAAACATTACAGTCCTGCGGAAATTTCATCGAACATTCTTGCAAATCTTAAAAAATCAGCGGAAGAGTATCTGGGAGAAAAAATAACGGACGCTGTCGTTACGGTTCCCGCGTATTTTAATGACAGTCAACGCCAGGCAACCAAGGATGCCGGAAAAATTGCCGGACTCAATGTATTAAGAATTATCAATGAACCTACTGCTGCGTCACTTGCGTACGGTCTGGACAAAAAGTCTGAGAAAAAAATTGCTGTATTTGACCTTGGCGGGGGAACATTTGATATCTCGATCCTTGAAATCGGCGATGGTGTATTTGAAGTCAAATCCACCAATGGAGATACACATCTTGGCGGTGAAGACTTCGATCTTCGGCTGATTGATTACCTTGCTGACGAATTTAAAAAAGATCAG
Source organism: Deltaproteobacteria bacterium (assembly GCA_019309685.1). Lineage (GTDB taxonomy): Bacteria > Desulfobacterota > Desulfobacteria > Desulfobacterales > JAABPS01 > JAABPS01. The sequence continues at coordinate 1,653 of JAFDFT010000553.1, read as the reverse complement.
GGTATTGATGTACGAAATGACAAAATGGCGCTTCAGCGTTTAAAGGAAGCCGCTGAAAAAGCTAAAATTGAGCTGTCTGCTTCCATGGAAACAGATATTAACCTTCCTTTTATCACAGCGGACGCCAGCGGGCCTAAACATTTGAATATTAAACTGACCCGCGCTAAACTTGAAGCACTGGTCAGTGATCTACTGGATAATCTTGAAATACCCTGTAAAACAGCACTAAAAGACGCTAAATTTACATCAAAAGATATCGACGAAGTGGTTCTCGTAGGCGGAATGACAAGAATGCCGGCTGTTCAGGAACGGGTTAAAAAGATATTCGAAAAAGAACCGAGCAAAAACGTAAACCCGGACGAAGTTGTCGCGCTTGGCGCCGCAATTCAGGGTGGTGTTCTCAAAGGTGATGTTAAGGATGTATTGCTTCTTGATGTTACACCTCTTTCCCTTGGAATTGAAACGCTTGGCGGTGTAATGACACGGCTGATCGAAAAGAACACAACTATTCCTGCGAAACAAAGCCAAATCTTTTCAACCGCAGAAGACAATCAGCCCGCGGTAACGGTTCATGTACTTCAGGGTGAGCGTGAAATGGCTTCAGGAAACAAAACACTGGGCCGTTTTGAGTTGACTGGTATTACACCGGCACCAAGAGGTATGCCGCAGATTGAGGTATCCTTTGATATCGACGCCAATGGCATTGTAAATGTTTCCGCGAAGGACAACGCTACCGGCAAGGAGCAGTCCATCAGCATTACATCTTCTTCCGGATTGACCCAGGAAGAAATCGACAGGCTGGTAAAGGATGCGGAACTTCACGAAGACGAAGACAAAAAAAAGAAGGAGCTTGTTGACGCTAGAAATACCGCGGATACTCAAATATATGCCATCGAAAAAACATTGGCCGAAGCGGGTGACAAGGTGGATTCAGCGACCAGAAGCCAGATTGAAGACATTATCCAAAACCTGAAAAAAGCCATGGAAGGAGAAGATGCATCAGAAATTAAGAAGCTGAGCGAAGAGCTGACGAACGCGTCACACTCACTGGCCCAGACTATGTATCAGCAGTCAGAACAGGCTGATAACGCCCAGGCAGGATTCAACACGCAACAGGGTGACGCATACAGTTCTCATGGTTCTTCAGATGATGACGATGTGATTGATGCCGAATATCAAGAAGCTGTATAAAGTTGGGATAAAATGAGTCATAAATACCGGCGGTCTATCTTAGACTGCCGGTATTTTTAATAATTTTTCTCCTTTTTTTCCAGCCGCTTATACCTATTCATAGACAACGGCCACTTGATAATTATAAATCTGTAACTATATTATTAAGTAAACAATAAAAGTTAATTGGTAAATGGAGGTACCGAAAATGAAAAACTTCAGATATTACATGCCCGGCGGATTATTGCTCATGCTGGCCATTGTTATTCTCATAGCACCTGAAATTCTTGTGGCTTTTATATCTGCTTCCGTTATTTTACTTGGCATTGGAGTTCTCTATCTGGGCCATATCATGAGGAAATCAGAAATCGAAAATGAAACGATTTTTAATGACACATATTTTAGAAGCCCGTTTCATCGCGTATATTACAGCTGGTTCAATAATAATTTTCCTGGAAACACCCGATAATTAGTTTCCTTGTT
>JAFDFT010000552.1 GCA_019309685.1 Deltaproteobacteria bacterium | reverse complement strand
TTCATTCTTCAGGATAGTGGCTTTTCAGACAGTACGGTCGCCAGCAACAATCTATTTGGTCACAATATTCCTCTGCCCTTAGGAAACAATCAAAGTTTCCTTCAACACGCTGAACGCTTCTAATCAGGGCTGTAATATCGAGGTAAGCATCTTCAACACCTCGATTTTTGGTGTCAATTGATGTTTTCCCTGTTTCTTTATGGGAAACACTTATGCTGTCTTGATCTGACATGATTTGTATATACTATATCTTTTTGGGTTTGTAGAAATCGAATAACGGTTTCTATTCAATTTGTCCATAGAGGGGAGGCTTCAATTTGATGGTGGAAACTCCTAACAGGCAGGAATTTATCCCACCTACCTGGGAGAAAAACTGATGAGATAGGTTGTAACCGTTTACAGGTTCAGTGGTTCAGTAGTTCAGGGTTCGGGTTTCGAAGTTCAGAGTTCACCAAAAACTTAAGCCGTAAACGATTACCCTTTTTCGCTCAAACCTTTTATTTCTTAAAATCCTCAGAAATTCTATCCAGATCCTCTTGGCTTACATAGGGGAAAATCGTTTGACAATGAAATTGTATGGGAACTGATTCCGCATCTTCCTACTTGGCGGGATTGTTTTCTAATAACGCGGATATCTTTTGCTTTAGTTCATCGGCGGCAGAGTGGCTCTTGAGCAAATATCCATCAGCTTGAGAAAGACGGTGATCAAACAGGTAATTGTGGTATGGAGCAATGATAAGCACCGGGAGATTTGGTTTTTGTATTTTAATGTTACGTAAAACATCCCATACGAGAAACCCATACTTCAGGTAAAGGTTAAGGAGCACTACATTAGGTTTAAATAATAAAATGTTTTTACTAACTGACTCGATATCATCCGTGACTTCGATTTTGTGGCTTTCACCGGCAAGCCCTTCTCTGCATAAATTCTTCGCCCACTCCTGATCATCTATGATAAGTATGTTTGCCATTTTACTTTCATCATTTCGCCCCGGTGAAATGATCCCGAATTATTGGGAAATTCACAGGGCAAGCATTGATTTCACTCGACAATCTCAAGTATTGTGCGTTTCTTTGTTTTTGCAGAAGATGCATTTAAAATAGTCCGGACTGCCTGGGCAGTCCGGCCCTTTTTGCCGATAATTTTTCCCAAATCTTCTTTGGCAACCTTCAACTCAAGCACCGAAACCTGGTTCCCCACGACCTCCTCAATCACTATCTGTTCCGGATTGTCGACCAGTGCTGAAACAATGTAACTTACCAGATCTTTCATAGCGTCATTTACTCTTCTACGACAAATATTCTGTCTCTTCTCATGTTAATCTCTTCTTGATTCGCCCGAAATTTTCATCCAAAAATTCATATTTTTCTTCACTAAGCACCATGGTAATTGTTCCTTTTAAAGCAATGAAAACCATACCAGAAATAAGAAAAAGGTCATTATCCCTGCCGGTAAAGGTCAATCCCTTTTTACCAGCAGGGACTGAACACCACCACCCAGGTGGTGATATATCTGCCAGAAGTTATAAACGGTATCACCACTTATTTTGTGATTTAACCCGGCATTGTTCATCCTTCGACAGTTCACCCAATGAGACCTTTGAAAAACGCCCCCTTTTGTCCAATCCCTGTGTCAGGCTCAAATTTTAATCCTCGAAATACTCAATGTATTCCTCCGGTTAAAATTTTCGCCTTCCTTGGCCTTGAACAAAATTGAACATTTTTCAAAGGTCTCCCAATCGGAGAATGAGTGAGGTTTCAGATGACGTTTCCGATAAGGAATTCCCTTATGCTTTCTTTAATCTTACCCTCAGGCAACTCCTCTAAATAATTAAAACAATTTATACACAAACAGACAAGATCTTCGTTCTCAAGGATTTCTCCAGAAGGCACCTTTTCACCGCATAAGTCACAGGAACAGCTTAATCCATGAACATTCCCACCATAAACTGTATGACTTTTAGCCAGATATTGGATGCCGATTCCATAACAGGAAGTTTCACTTTTATCTATTTTTTTGCACCATTTTACTTTCGCCCGATAGGCCTTGTAAGCTTCAGGGATAGGCGTATCAGGCGTGTAATTTACCATTTTAATGCAAATATCTGACTTTTGCTTAATGGCATGGTCTGACTCGAAATACATACCGCCTATGCTGCTGTTATACATTTTGGCATGATAATAGTTTTCCGTATCATAATTTGCATACATGATAGGGACTTCATAGGAATTACGAGAATAAGCTCTTTTTATTAATGTAGACATCTTTTTACTCCTACTTGTTTAAAATTATATCGTATTTAAAAAACACCCTTTTCCTTCATAAAATTGTCGAATTTTGTAACCAAGAATATTCACAGACATGCAATCAACATATTGCGACCTTAGGATGATCAGTTAGGATCATGATTTTATTAAAATCAAGTCT
>JAFDFT010000551.1 GCA_019309685.1 Deltaproteobacteria bacterium | reverse complement strand
AATACATGAATTTAGCTTTAGCAATTCAACAAGTTACAGAAGATATTGTTATTAAAATTGCAACCACGGCCAAGAGCCTAACAAATGCCGATCACCTAGTCTTAGCAGGAGGAGTTGCCTTAAACTGCGTTGCAAATGGTAAGCTTCTACGCAGAGGCATTTTCAGCGATATTTGGATTCAGCCCGCGGCTGGAGATGCCGGGGGTTCAATCGGGGCTGCTTTAGTAGGCTGGCATATATGGAAGGGAAAAAATCGCAATCATCCTATTGGGGATGATTCAATGAAAGGTGCCTATCTTGGACCTGAATTCAGCAATCATGATATTTTGTGCGCTATCAGAAAATACGATGCCAGGTTTAACCACTATACTGATTTTCATATCTTATGTGATGATGTCGCTGCATTATTAGCTGAAGGCAATGTTGTTGGATGGTTTCAAGGGAAAATGGAATACGGGCCCAGGGCCCTGGGAAATCGAAGTATTCTCGGCGACCCACGCAACCTTGATATGCAAAAAAAATTAAATTTAAAAATCAAATATAGGGAAGGCTTCAGGCCCTTTGCCCCCTCAGTATTGGAAGAAGATATAGATACCTACTTTGACTTAGATAGACCCACACCCTACATGCTGCTGGTCGCACCAGTAAAAGAGAGCCGTCGAAATCCTCTTCCAAAAGGGTATGAGGAGATGGAGATGTATGAGAGGCTATATCATATTCGGTCTGATATTCCAGCTATTACACATGTGGATTATTCTGCACGAATCCAAAGTGTGAACAAGAATAAAAATCCAAGATATTGGAATTTAATTAACGCATTCAAAAAATTGACCGGTTTTGGCATCGTAGTAAACACCAGCTTTAACGTTCGTGGTGAACCTATTGTGTGTTCCCCTTATGACGCTTATGTGTGCTTTATGCGCACAGAAATGGATTATCTCGTAATGGGTGACTATTTATTTTCAAAAAAAGAGCAACCAAAGTGGCATGAAGATGAAACCTGGAAAGATCAATACGGACTTGATTGACAAAAGAAGAAACTAAAACCTTACTCTAAATATGCCGAAACGAAAAAAGAAATCGCTGCAAACCAGCAGATGGAACTTTATACGACGCCATCATTATTGAAACAGGAGAGTTTCCATGCACACAATTTTTCGGAAGTTTTCGAAACCTCGATCTTTATTTGTAGGGGGAATGATTATTATCCTTTTTTCTTTTTTATCATCAACAGCAGGAGCAGGAAGTAATTGGTGGGATAAAGGAAAAAAACTTCTCGATAATTTTGCGGAAAGCAAAAATAAAGAGGAGCTTACAATCGGTGAAATTGGTGCTGGGCTTAAAGAAGCACTTCGCGTTGGTACGGAGAATGTGGTCAGCCAGCTTGGCCAATTTGACGGCTTTAATGCTGATTCGGCCATTCACATACCATTGCCGGAAGATTTCAATAAAGTAAAGACTGTACTAGATACAATCGGCATGTCTGGTCTGCTTGACAATCTTGAATTGAAACTCAATCGGGCTGCCGAAATAGCGACCCCAAAGGCAAAGAAACTTTTCTGGCTGGCAATCACTGAAATGACTCTTGACGATGTTAAGGCTATTTATAAAGGACCCGAAGACGCCGCTACAAGATTCTTCCAGCGCAAAATGTCTTCACCCTTGGCGGAACAGATGCGTCCTGTTGTTGAAGAAAGCTTGTCGGAAGTTAAAGCTGTTCAAGCTTACGATGATGTCATGAGGCAATATCAATCTATACCATTTGTCCCGGATGTGAAGGCGGACTTGACAGGTTTTGTTGTTGAGAAAGGTATGGACGGAATTTTTTATTATCTTGCCAGAGCGGAAGCTGAGATACGGAAAGATCCTGCAAAGCAAACTACCGATTTGCTAAAGCGTGTCTTCGGGGCCTTATAAAAACCAGATTATCTGAATGCATAATACTATTAAAGAAACAATTTTATTTTGGGATTTAAAATTAAAAACAATACGTGAGGATATTAATATCGCCGGAAGCCCGGAAAGATGTGATTTCCGTATCGTAATTGAAGATCAGGGCGACAGGTTGTTTATCTGCGAAAAAATTTCCAATGCCGCTTATAAACATAAAATGAGGATAATAAAAACACTTGAATTCCTGGCAAGTCAAAATATTCGTTGCATTCAACCATATATCCCAAATAAAAAAAGAGAATATATTGCCCGCAACAATCATGGTTTGTGGCAGCTTACCCGGTTTGTTGACGGCGTGGGGCTTAAAAGGCCGGAATACGTATTCAACCGCTGGAGGGGCAATGCTCTATCCGATTTTTTAATCAAACTAAACAAAAAATCTCCCGGGATCGATAATGTTTTTCCGATACAATCTTTTTCGATAAAAAATTATATATATGAATTAATTGATACAATTGGCATCCATGAACCTGAAT